>JBOFIL010000189.1:0-9443 GCA_051650165.1 Allobosea sp. | reverse complement strand
TGGCTGAAGGATCTGCCGCTGCTGTCAGCCATGGGCAAAACGCTTGCGGTGACATGGCAGGGGGACGATGCCCGCCAGCATGATCGCTCGCTGGAGCTGTTCGACATCTCGATCGCAAAAGCCTTGGGCGATGGCTATTATCTCCCCGGTTCCGATGCATGGAAACGGCGCGCCATTGCGGCCTTTGAGCGTCACGTGCCGATCCATTATGCGCTGAACCCGGACCTGCTGCATGTGCTGCCACGCCAAGCGCGCTTCCTGCCCTATGCCAGCCTCGATCCTGCCAGCGTGACGCCTGCCCCGCCTGCTGATCATAGCACCCTGCTCGTTTTCGCCCATGCGCCGAGCCATCGCGGCGCGAAGGGCACGGAGCACGTGCTGGCAGCGGCCGAGGCCCTGAAAGGCGAAGGGCTGAACTTCGAGCTGCGACTGATCGAGGGCCTGCCGAGGGCTGAGGCCATGGCCGCTTATGCGAGCTGCGATGTGGTGATCGATCAGCTTTTGGCCGGTTGGTATGGCGGGCTGGGGCTTGAGGCGATGGCGCTCGCCAAACCCGTGATCGCCTATTTGCGCGATGGTGACATGGGCGCGCTGAACCCGGAAATGCGGAGCGCACTTCCTGTTACCAGCGCGACGCCCGCCAGCATCACTGATGTGATGCGCAGTTTCATCGCGATGCCGCGCGCCGATTTGCGTGCGCTGGGTCTCGCATCACGCGCCTTCGCGGAGACCTGGCATGATCCGCGTGTGCTTGCCGCGCGGACGCTGGGCGACTACCAGAGACGCGCCCCGGAGCAAGCTCCGGGGCAATCTCAACCTAACCTGGAAACTGAGACATGATCTTGCTTGATTGGGTGAAGCGCCAGTTCGCGCGCAAACCGGTCCGGCGCGAGGTGGATGTCGATGTCGTCGTGGTTGGCGGCGGTCCCTACAGTCTGGTGCGGGCCATTGCTGAATGTGACGCGGGCAAGAGCGTCATGATCGTTGATGGTGCACCAGTTCTGGGCGGAGCATGGGCGGCCCTGCCGATTTATCCTGATATGGATGAGCGCTTCGATGTTGTCGCGCATCTGCTCAGCGTCTACCCCGATGCCTATGCGATGCTTGAGGAGGCTGGCTTCCCGCTTGTCGAGCGCAGCATTTATTTCTGGGATGCACGGCCCGATGCGCAGACAGCCTTCATGCTGGATCGGCTTGGGGACGAGACATTCACGCCGATCACCACCGGGCATGGCCATGTCATGGCCTATCATCAGTATTATGCGTTGCAGCATTGGCCGGATGGCGAGACGACAGCGCGGCAATCTGCGATAGCGAACCGCCCCGAGTTCCTTGGCTTCCGCTATATGCCTCACAGCTTCCAGCCTGTCGTGGACAGGCTGTGCGCCCGCTTCGCCGCGTCTGGCGGCATCACCGAGACCGCGCAGCGTGTTGAGCAGATCACGGCTGGCGAGACTGGCATCACGGTCAGTTCGGGGGAGCTCCTGGTCAAGGCACGCAAGCTCATCAGCGGGCGCCATCTCGATTGCCGGATTGTTGTTGGCGACGGCGAGATGATCGAAGAGATGGCCACCAATGTTTACCAATCCTTGCTGGTGCTCGCCCGCTTCGACACGCCGCTGCCCAGGCGATATGTCAATGTCGTCGGCCATCAAAGGGTGCAGGCCATCCAGGCCGCACGCTGCGAAAGCATGACTGGCGAGATTGTCTACAGCATCTGCCTCGTCGTGACCTCGGACATGTCAGGAAATCCTGCCGCGGCAGCTGCAGAACTCATGGCCGAGATGCGGAACGCCTGTGTTTTCGAAGGCGCATACGAGGTTCTGTCGGCCCGGTTTCATCGCCATGTCTCGCGCTCGCACTCGTCGCGCTTCTTGCAAGAGGTAGCCTTGCGCTGCCCCGAGGTGGAACTGAATGTGGTTGACAACCTCAGTGCCTGCATGGCCAATCACCGCCACGGATGGGCGCTGGCGCTTTCACAAGAAAATCTTGCGCAGGCGCAAGGATACTTGCCAGGATCGGCTCAGGCTGAACAGGCGGTGCCATGATGCCGCATCGCAAAGTCACAGTCCCGCTGCCTTGATACAATGATCGGTAAAATCATGCTGTCCTGGTTGAAAAAGCCCAAGCCGAGCGTGCTCGACGCCTCGACACTCCCGTCCTTGATTGACGGATATGTCCGAGCTTCGGGGCTTGAGGGTGCGCCCGATGTCGAATCCCGGAACTTCCTGTCCTATCTGCGGCACTACCAGACGCAGGACACGATCACGTCCTACATGGCGATTTTCGACAAATTGGTGGATGGCAGGCTTGGGCCGAAGCCAGCAACCGTACTCGATTATGGTTGCTGGTATGGCCTGTCTTCGGTGATGCTCTCGACCCTTGGCCCGCATGTGGTCGGGGTGGACATCAACCCTCACGCCCTCAGGCGCGGGCGCGATCTCGCCGCGAGTATCGGCGCGCGTCATGTCTCGCTGGACCATTGCGCGGCGTTTCTGATGGCACCAGACGCCTATCCAAGCGACATGGCGATGATCATGGATGTGCTCTGTTCTGCCCATCCCGACGAGCATCCTCGCATTCTGGCCGCCATGGCCGAAGCGATAAAGCCTTCTGGCTGGCTCTTCATCTCCGATGCCAACAACCTGCGCAACGCCGAGGTCATGGTGATGCTTCGCCAGCGCTGGCGCGATTATGAGATCGGCGAGGGATCACTTGCGGCGCCGCGCGGCCATTACTTCTCGCTGCGAAAGGAGTTTATCTCCTCCCGTTTTCCTGAGCTTGGTCCTGAAAAGCTGGAAACCGTCACGCGTCAAAGCTGCTATCTGTGGGGCGACGACCTCACCCACCATGTGCGGGCGCTGCTCGACGGCACAACCGCACCGATTGAGTTTGACGAGCAGGGATCGATCGCACCCATGCGCGCCGCTGATGGCTGTACATTCGGCACGGCGCTTGACCCCGTGCGCCTTCTGTCAATCCTGCGCGGCTTTGGCCTGCATGCTGAACTACGTTCGTTGCTTGATGGCCCTGCGATCGCTGCAGGTGATGAAGCAGCCTATGACAACGCGCATTACTTCATCGTCGCCCGCAACGCAGGCTGATCATGGGCATCGGCATCGGGTTCAAATATATTGGTCGATCGGGGGTGATGCCTTACCGCAGCCATGGCAGCGATGCTCTGTCTGCCGATGATCTCGAAATCCGTATTGCCACGCTGCTGCGGCCATGGGTCGAACAGCAAGGTATTCTGGCAGCAGATGATTACCGGGATTTGATGGGGTTTCTGGCCGATAACGACAAGCGGTTCGAGGTCGTCGAAGCAGGCCGCTTCCTTGGCTATCAAAATCCCGAGAAGGTGGCAGTGTTCCTGCGCCACGACATCGACCTTGACCTGTGCGGTGCCGTGGTCATGAGCGGCATCGAGCAGCAGCATGGCTTCCGCAGCTCATATTTCATCCTGCACAATGAATGCGCCTATTATGGCCGCTTCCTGCCGGATACCGTGTTCGAACGCTACACCATCGCCGATGCCTATATCGCGCGTCTTCAGGCGCTTGGGCAGGATGTCGGGCTGCACATTGATCCGCTGGGCATCACAGGCTGGGCTGCGGTCAACGGCATCGCAGCCATGGTCTACGAGATCGAACGGCTGCGCGGGCTTGGCATCCGGATGTCGAGCGTGTGCTCGCATAATTCCAGTTCAGTCTACAATGCCATGAACCAGGATGTGTTCGCCGGTGCAAACCGTACGGGTCAAACGCATGTGATGTGCAAGGGGTACAGGTTCGGGCTCGGCGACATCGATCCGGCCAGAATCGGCATTGATCATCTGTGTGATTTCCTCGTGACCGACCGTTTGCAGGCCGTCCCGGCGACAGTGTCTGCCTATGGCTACGTCATTGACTGCCAGCCATCGTTCAGACTGCTCTACGACACCAGCTTTTCGCTGATGATCGGGCAACGGTGGGAGGTTGGTGGCCGCAGTGATTACCTCGACGACCGGCTCCAGTTTGACAACGCCGATATGGGCGACGCCTTGTTGCGTGTTCCGCGCGGCAGCAAAATCGTTCTGAACATCCATCCCATGTATTACGGCGCGCGCGCCGGCGTAACGCCGGGCCTCTAGGCGCACCGCAGGAGATTGCATGATCCGCACCCGAATCCTCACCGTCGTTGGCGCCCGCCCGCAGTTCATCAAGGCGGCGGCTGTCAGCCGTGCCATCCGCGCCAGCGATGATTTCGCCGAGGTGCTGGTCCATACCGGCCAGCATTTCGATGCGATGATGTCGGATGTGTTCTTCTCCGAACTCGATATTCCTCCTCCCCATGAGCATTTCGCCATCCACGGTGGCCATCATGGCGTGATGACCGGGCGGATGCTGGAGGCTGTCGAGGGTGCCATGCTCAAGCACAAGCCCGATTGGGTGCTGGTCTATGGCGACACCAACTCCACGCTGGCCGGCGCGCTGGCTGCCGCCAAGCTGCATATCCCGGTTGTGCATGTCGAGGCTGGCCTGCGCTCCTTCAATCGCAAGATGCCCGAAGAGATCAACCGCGTGATGGCGGACCATGTCTCGACTTTGCTGCTTTCGCCCACGAAGGCTGGCGTCGAGAACCTCGCCAGGGAAGGCATCACGGCAGGCGTGCACCATGTCGGCGATGTGATGCACGATGCGATGATCCATGCCATGGCTAGAGCGCGCATCAGCTCAAGCATCCTGGATGATCTGGGGCTATCGTCTGGCTCGTTCGTGCTGGCCACTGTGCACCGCGCCGAGAACACCGATGACCCGGAGCGGCTGAAGGCCGTGATTGCGGCGCTGAAACGCGCAGCAGAGGGGCGCGCCGTGGTGCTGCCGATCCACCCACGCACGCGGCAAGCATTGGCGCGAACTGGCGTCGAGACCGGCGACATCCGCATCATCGATCCGGTTGGTTATATCGACATGGCGCGGCTGCTCGATGGCTGCGCGCTGGTGATGACGGACTCGGGCGGCTTGCAGAAGGAAGCCTATTTCGCCCGTCGCCCGTGCATCACGCTGCGCGACGAGACCGAATGGGTCGAGACCATCCACCATGGTTGGAACCGGCTGTGGACCAGCACGGACTGGGCCAGCCCCCGCACGGAGATCACCGATTACGGCACGGGCGATGCGGCGGAGCGTGTGCTGGCGGCTATTCGCGAACACAAGGCCTGACCCATGTGCGGCCTGTATGGCTCCATCGGTTTTGAGCCGGACCCGAAGCGCATCGACATCGTCGCGCATCGCGGGCCGGATGGGCGCGGCTTCGCGGTTTACGAGAGCCCCGCCGGCCCCGTTTCACTCGGCCATCGCCGCCTTGCCATCATCGATGTAACGAATGCCGGCCTCCAGCCCATGGCGGACCCGAGCGGCCAATGCCAGCTGGTCTTCAATGGCGAGATTTACAATTACATCGAGCTGCGCGAGGAGCTGCGCGTCAAGGGCGAGGTGTTTACATCTGAATCCGATTCCGAGGTGTTGCTGCGCGCCTATATGGTTTGGGGCGAGGATTGCCTGCCTCGCCTGCGCGGCATGTTCGCATTCCTGATCTGGGACCAGCGCAATAAGCGCCTGTTCGCGGCGCGGGATCGATATGGCATCAAGCCGCTTTACATGGCCGGTGATGCGCTGGCAGGCGGCAAAGGGATCGCCTTCGCTTCCGAGATCAAGCAATTGCTTGGGCTGGCGGGCGTATCGGGGCGGATGAACATCCCCCGCGTGCATGACTTTCTTAGCCAGGGCATCACCGACCACACTGCCGAGACGCTGTATGACGGCGTGATCCAGCTGCGCGGCGGCGAGTGCATCACGGTCGAGACGGGTTCTGGCCACCCCGTCGCCACCATCCGCCGCTGGTATCCGGCAAGCGCGGGCGATGTGAATTTAAGCGAAGCAGACGCCGCTTCCCGCTTCCATGATCTCTTGGCGGATAGCGTGAAGCTGCATCTGCGCTCGGATGTGCCGGTGGGCTCGTGCCTGTCTGGCGGGCTGGATTCGTCGAGCATCGTCTGCCTGATGGCGGGCATGATGCCGGGCTCGGATCGCGTCAACACCGTCTCTGCTTGCTATGCCGAGAAGAGCGTCGACGAGAAGCCCTTCATGGAGGAGGTCGTCGCCCATGCGTCTACCTCGCCGCATTATATCTATCCGCGCGCCGAGGATGTGTTCGCGCGTGCCTCCGACATCACCTGGCATCAGGATGAGCCGTTTGGGTCCACCTCGATCTTTGCGCAGTGGTGCGTGTTCGAGGAGGCGAAGCGCGTCGGTGTGAAGGTGATGCTGGACGGGCAGGGCGCGGATGAGCAGCTTGCGGGCTATCATTCGGGCTACCCGTTTTATCTTTCGCAGCTCAGCCGGCAGGGGCGCTTGATCCAGGTTGTGCGCACCATGCTGGAGCGGCGCGATCTGCATGGCGCTGCGCTGTCTGAGCAGATCAAGCGCTATGTCGTGCCGCTGCTGCCGGGCTTCATCGCCGCGCCGTTGCGCCGCCAGCATCAGGCACTGACGCAGGAAAACTGGCTGGGCACCGATCTCATCGCTGCTCAAGGCAACCTGGCCGGGCCGATGGCGGTCGCGACAAGGCTGCTGGGCCTTGAGGCCCCGACGGATCTGAAGACCCTGTGCCTTGCCATGACTTTCGCTTCCAATTTGCAGATGCTGCTGCATTGGGAGGACCGCAATTCCATGGCCCATGCCATTGAGGCGCGGGTGCCGTTTCTCGATCATCCCGTGGTGGAGTTTTCACTCGCGCTGGGCAACAATCACAAGATTGTCGGCGGCGACACCAAGCGCGTGCTGCGCAAGGCGATGCAGAATGTGCTGCCCGAAGTGGTGCGCGAGCGCCGCGACAAGCTCGGTTTCCAGACACCCGAAGACATCTGGTTTCGCGGCCCCCTGCGCGGCCTGATCCATGATGGCGTCGAGGCGACGATTGCGCGCTACCCGGACCTGATCAACGCCAGCGGCGCGCGGGCCTTGCGCGATGGGATGCTCGATGGCCGCCGCCCGGTGGAGGCGAGCCTGTGGCGCATCGTCAATCTTGGCCTCTGGGGCGAGCGGTTCGGCGTGGGAGTGTGATCCCTCTCCCCTTGTGGGAGAGGGTGGCGGCGCGTGAGCGACGACGGGTGAGGGGGGCAACGCTTACCCCTCATCCGCCCTGCGGGCACCTTCGCCCGCAAGGGGGAGAAGGGGAGGTGCATCCCACCCCCGCATTCCACCCCTGCATCGCGGCCCATTGCCCCGGCACAAGAACCCGCGCATTCTGGCGGTCCAACCGATGAGGCCGCCATGCTCACCAATCTTGCCGTTCGCGACATCGAGACGTTGATCCACCCCTACACAAACCTTGCGACTCATCGCGAGGTGGGCCCGCTGGTGCTGGAGCGGGGCGAGGGCGTGTTCGTCTATGATGCCGCCGGCAAAGACTACATCGAGGGCATGGCCGGGCTGTGGTGCACCTCGCTGGGATATTCCAATGCCGAGCTGGCCGAGGCCGGCTTCGAGCAGATGAAGAAGCTGCCCTTCCAGCACATCTTCTCAGGCCGCAGCCATGACCCCGCCATCGAGCTGGCCGAGAAGCTCAAAAGCATCGCGCCGATCCCCACATCCAAGATATTCTTCGGCTCGTCGGGGTCGGATGCCAATGACACGCAGGTCAAGCTCGTCTGGTATATGAACAACGCGCTGGGCCGGCCGCATAAGAAGAAAATCATCTCGCGCCTGAAGGGCTATCATGGCGTGACGGTGGCTTCCGCCTCGCTGACGGGCCTGCCATACAACCACATCGATTTTGATTTGCCGATTGCCGGCATCCTGCACACCTCCTGCCCGCATCATTACCGCTATGCGATGCCCGGCGAGAGCGAGCTGGATTTCTCCGCGCGCATGGCCGCAGAACTCGACGAGATGATCCAGCGCGAGGGGCCGGAGACAATCGCGGCCTTCATCGCCGAGCCTCTGCTGGGGGCGGGCGGCGCGATCACCCCGCCGGAAGGCTATTTCGAGGCCATCCAGGGCGTGCTTGGAAAATATGACATCCTGACCATATCCGATGAGGTCATCACGGGGTTCGGGCGCACCGGCAACATGTTCGGCTGCACGACCTATGATTACCGGGCCGATACGCTCTCCTGCGCCAAGGCGCTGACCTCGGCCTATTTCCCGCTCAGCGCCATTTTCGTGCCGGAGCATGTCAACGACATCCTCATCGACCAGAGCCGCAAGATCGGCACATTCGGCCATGGCAACACCTATGCCGGCCATCCTGTCGGCTGCGCCATTGCGCTGAAAACACTCGAAATCTATGAGCGCGACAAGATCATCGCGCATGTGCGGGCTGTATCTCCCGCGTTCCTCGCGCGGCTGAATGCGCTGGCGCAGCACCCGCTGGTGGGCGAGGCGCGCGGCGTCGGCCTCATTGGTGGCATCGAGTTCGTCAAGGACAAGGCCAGCCGAGCGCAGTTCGATGCGAAAAAGGGCCTTGCCGCCAAGGTCGTCAGCTTTGCGCAAGGGGAGGGGCTGATCGTGCGCCCGCTCGCCGGAGACCGCATCGCCTTCTGCCCGCCGTTGATCATTTCAGAAGCCGAGATCAACGAGCTGTTCGATCGTTTTGAGCGCGCACTCGCGAAAGCAATGAACTGGGCGAAGACCGAAGGGATGTTGGCCGCGTGATGCGCTTCGGTTTGGCTATCTCATGCTGATCGGCATTCTTGCTGGGCTGGGCACCGGCGCGCTCTGGGGGCTGACCTTCGTCGCGCCGCGCGCGGTGCAGCCCTATGGCGAGCTTGATCTTGCGATTGCGCGATACGTGATTTTTGGGCTCGCATCGCTCTTGCTAATGCTGCACCCGGCCTTCCGGCCAGGAAAGCTCTCGCCGCGCTTGTTGATGCTGGCGATCGTGCTCGGCCTCACAGGCTATGTCACCTATTATGTCGCGGCGGCCTATGCGGTGCGCTTTGCTGGTGCTGCCATTCCGCCGCTGATCATCGGCCTGTTGCCGGTGCTGCTCGCCATCATCGGCAACTGGCGCGACAAGGATGTGCGCTGGCGCGATCTGGCCTTGCCGCTCACGCTGATCCTCGCGGGTCTCGGGCTGGTGAATGGCGCGGCGCTTGCAAATGCGCCTGATGCAGCCGCCAGCCGCAATGTTCTGATCGGCGTCGCATGCGCTGTCTTCGCGCTGCTGGTCTGGATGGGTTATGCGGTGATCAATGCGCGCATCATGCGCTCAAACGATGCGCCGGCCTCGTTGCCATGGGCGGGCTTGCAAGGCATCGGCTCGATGCTGGCAGCCTTGCCGCTGATCCCGGTGAATATCGCGCTCGGGGGCTCAGGTTTTGGCGTTTATGAGCTCACCAGCCCTGAGTCGCTGCGCTTCTGGTTCTGGGCCTTTTTGCTTGGGCTTGCCGGCTCATGGCT
>JBOFIL010000188.1:0-10992 GCA_051650165.1 Allobosea sp. | reverse complement strand
ATCAGTGCGAATTCGACCGCTGTCGCGCCTTTTTCATCGCGCCTGAAGCGGCGCGGGGCGAGCTTACTCTGCATGGCGCGGCGTAGCCTGAGCAGCGAAAAGCCCTGTCGGGCGGCTGTCGGACGGGCCGATGCCAGTTCTTGTACAGTGTCGCTACCAATGTTCATCGCGCGCTCCCGCGAAGGTCAGATGAGAATTGTTTCTGACCATCATGAGTAAGCGCGACACATTGAGATTCAGTTAGCTGATGCGGGTTCCTGTTGGAGATTAAGCTAACGAATTGTTGACGACAGTCCGCAAATGGCTGCGAATGAGCCTTCGCGCGTGTTGCGGCAATGTTCGGTCAGCCTGTCAAAGCCCGGGGTGCATCCGCCCTGGCTCGAACAGGCCTTGCGGGTCAATTGCGCCCTTGATGCCCGTGGTCACGCGCATCAAGGCAGCGGCAAGCGGCTCGAAGACGGGCACAGCAGCGCGCACCGTTTCGGCTGCGCGCACCAGCGTGGCATGGCCGCCAAAGGGAGCGCATGCGGCGCGAATGGCGACGGCACCAGCGTCGCCCATATCCGGCACAGAGAGCCAGATGAGCCCGCCGCCCCAATCATGGAAATAGCGGGCCTCTGGCAAAGCCTGCATGATCGCTGCACATGCCTTCGGGCCATCTGTCGGCGCAACGGAAAGACGCCACACCGCGCTGCCATCCCCGGCAAAGAAAGACGCATCGCGCACCTGACGCCAGAGCGCATCATGCGCGCTTCCCTCGATCAGATCGGGCTTGCCATGGGCTTTCAGGAGCTTTGCCAGCTCTGCCACGCGGTAGTCGATGGAGAATGAGAAATTCTCCAGCCTGAGCAGTGTGCGGGTGGTTGCCTCCCCCATGCCAGCCGGCAAATGCGCTGCGCCCGTGGGCTCGAAAGGAGAGCCGAGCGCCGCGCACATCAGTGCATTCGCCTGCGCATCGGACAGGTTATGCCAGATCAGCGTCACTGCGCGCTCCGGCTTGGCCAGCACCTTGAAGAACACCTCGGTGACGAGGCCAAGCGTGCCCCATGCGCCGCATTGCAGCTTGGTAAGGTCAAGGCCCGTGACATTCTTCATCACGCGCCCGCCAGATTTGATCGCCTCGCCGCGGCCGTTGATGAAGCGCACGCCAATGGCGGCATCCCGCGCCGCGCCGCGCGAGATGCGGGCCGGCCCGGAGATGTTGCCGGAAAAGACCGCACCAATGGTGGGCTCGCCCTTGGTGCCAAACAGCGCCCGGTGGTCCATCGGCTCGAAGGGCAGCATCTGCCCCTTATCGGCAAGGGCCTTCTCAATCACGGCCAGCGGCGTTCCGGCCCTGGCGGCGATGACCTGCTCCGATGGCTCATAGAGCGTGATGCCGGAGAGGTTCAGCGTCGAGAGTGTTGCAGCGGTCTGCGCCGGGCGGCCAATGCTGCTGCGCGTGCTGCCGCCACGGATGGCGAGCGGCGTGCGCGATGCGGCG
Source organism: Allobosea sp. (assembly GCA_051650165.1). Taxonomy (GTDB): domain Bacteria; phylum Pseudomonadota; class Alphaproteobacteria; order Rhizobiales; family Beijerinckiaceae; genus Allobosea. The sequence continues at coordinate 9,509 of JBOFIL010000188.1, read as the reverse complement.
AAATCCGACACGAGGCGGGAGGCGTCGGCCTCGCTGGCAGGGGAGTGCAGGCTCACGCGGCAATTCTCCCCTCAAGCGGGAAGACCTTGGCCGGGTTCATCAGCCATGTGGGGTCGAACACGGCGCGGATGTGCATCTGCTGGTCAAGATCGACCTTGGCAAACTGCACATTCATCAGGTCGCGCTTCTCGATGCCGACGCCATGCTCGCCGGTGAGGCAGCCGCCCACCTCGACACAGAGCCTGAGAATGTCATTTCCAGCCTCTTCGGCCTTCAATGCCTCTTCAGGATCATTGCAATTGTAGAGGATCAGCGGGTGCAGATTGCCGTCTCCGGCGTGAAAGACATTGGCCACACGAAGGCCATAGCTCTTCACGATTTCATCAATGCGGCGCAGCACCAGCGGCAGCTGCCCGGTCGGGATCGTGCCATCCATGCAGATATAATCTGCCACGCGGCCCGTCGCGCCAAAGGCGGATTTGCGCCCCTTCCAGATCGCGGCAGCCTCCATGGCCGATTGCGATTCCTTCACGGTCTGCACGCCGTGCTGCTTGGCGATGTCGATGATGGCCTTGAGCTGCCTATCCATCTCGTCCTCGGAGCCCTCGACCTCGATGATGAGCAGCGCCTCGACATCCATCGGGTAGCCGGCATGGGCAAAGGCCTCGCAGATTTCGATGGCCGGCTTGTCCATGAACTCCATGGCGACAGGCAGGATGCCGGAGGCAATGATTGCGGCCACCGCCGCACCGGCCTCAACGCTTGTGGGGAAGCCGAACAGCACGGGCCTTGCGCCTTCCGCCGCGCGTAAAATCCGTACTGTGGCTTCAGTGACGATGCCGATCTGGCCTTCCGAGCCCGTGACGAGGCCGAGCAGATCATAGCCTTCCGAGTCGAGATGCTTGCCGCCAATCTCGACAATGCTGCCATCAAGCAGCACCATTTTTATGCCCAGCACATTGTTGGTCGTCACGCCATATTTCAGACAATGCGCGCCGCCCGAGTTCATCGCGATATTGCCGGCGATGGTGCAAGCTAGCTGGCTGGAGGGATCAGGCGCATAGAAGAAGCCTTCATGCATCACCGAACCCGTGATGGCGAGATTGGTGACACCCGCCTCGACCTTCGCCGTGCGGTTGGCATAGTCGATCTCAAGGATTTTGCTCATCCGGGAGACACCAATGACCACGGCGTCTTCTTGCGGGATCGCTCCGCCGGCGAGCGAAGTTCCCGCTCCACGCGGCACCACGGGCACGCCCTGCTCAGAGCAGAAGCGCAGCACGGCGGAGACCTCAGCCGTTGTGCCGGGCAGCACCACTGCCAGCGGCATACGCCGATAAGCCGTGAAGGCATCCGTCTCGTAGGGCCGGCGCTCATCCTCGCTGGTGATCAAGGCCTCGGGCGGCACAAGCCGCGCCAGCCCGGCAACAATGGCATCGCGCCGCGCCAGAATTCGGCTGTCAGGCAGAGGAAAAGCAATTCCGGTCATGGCCACATGATCCCCTGATGTTTCTCGCCCGGTCGCGCGCTCTGTGACATGGCGCGCTGCAAGCCTGCCGCGTGGTGTCAGCCGCAGTCTTACAATGCACTGTCACCATGCCATAAAATACGTCAATGCCGCACACTGGCGCATCGCCTCAATTCGGGGCAGGATTGTTTCCAATCTGGAACAAATGGATGCGATGCCATGGACCGTTTTGGCGATCTTGATGTGTTTGCCCGTGTGGTGACGAGCGGCAGCATGTCTGCTGCGGCGCGCGAGATCAATGTCTCGCCGGCGGTGATTTCCAAGCGCATTCGCCGCCTGGAGGAGCGCCTCGGCGTGCGGCTTATCCAGCGCACCACGCGGCAACTGGCGCTGACGCAGGCAGGTCAGGGCTTCTATGAGCGGGTCATCTCGATCCTCTCCAGCATCGAGGAGGCCGAAGGCTTCGTGGCCAGCGGCGCGGCGCAGGCGCGCGGTATGCTCAAGGTCTCGGCACCAACTTCCTTCGGGCGGCTGCATATAGCGCCGCATCTGAAGCCCTTCCTTGATGCCAATCCGCTTGTGAATGTGGACCTCACCCTCTCTGACAGTTTCGTCGATCTGGTGGCGGAAGGATTTGATCTGGCTATCCGGATTGGCGAGCTGGCTGATTCCAGCCTGGTCGCGCGGCGTCTGGCTCCCAACCATCGCCTGCTCTGCGCGACGCCTGAATATGTCGCCCAGAGGGGCATGCCGGAAAGCTTGGCTGATCTCGAGCACCATGCCTTGCTTGCCCACAATGCCGATCAGTGGCGGCTGGAGGGTGGGCAGGGCCCGGCCACCTTGCGGCTGCATGGGCCGCTTCGCACCAATTCCAGCGAGGTGGTTCGCGAAACGCTGCTTTCCGGGCTCGGTATTGCGCTGCGCTCGACATGGGATGTCGGGCCGGAACTCAAGGCCGGAAAGCTGGTGCGCCTGCTGCCCGAATGGGGCGGCGGCAAGCGTGTCGCCATTCATGCGGTTTATCCCAGCCGTCGGCATCTTGAGCAGAAGGTGCGGGTGTTCGTTGAGTACCTTGCCGCGCTCTACGGGCCGACGCCCTATTGGGATGAGGGGCTGGCATTGTGAGCCTGCATCAGGCTAGCCTGCGCCAGACAGAGAACCATGTGGGGGTGATGGCAATGCTGGGTTCAAAAATTGCGACCTCAAAGCTGGTGACCTCAAAGCTGGTGACCTGCCTTATCGGGCTTCTGGGCATCTGTGCGCCGGCTAGCGCCCAGACGCCAGCCCCTAAACCCATCCCCGATGTTGACCTCAAATTGTTCGAGAAAAGCGAGGTGGATCGCTCGAAGGGGTGCAGCCTCGCGCTCTGGCAGGCCAACCGTGACCCTGAGACGGATCGCTACGCCTATATGTTCACGGAGAATTTTACCGGCCAGAACCATGCCCGCCAGCCGGCGCGGATGAAGATTGGTGCCACTGTCGTGCAGCTCACACGCATCGCCACAGGCGGCAAGACCACCGGATATGGCCTCTATGAGCGCCAGCTCTACAAGCTGCCTGGAGAGAATGATTTCGTCATTCTCGATCTCAAGCTTGAGCCCGAGATGGGCGAGGCGGTGGAGGTGGGCGGCAAGCTGACCATTGTCATGGATGGCTTTCAGATTTTCCGCGCCTCGGTGAAGGGCGGCGCAGGTTGCATGACGCCGCCAGCCGCTGCCCCACCCACAAGGCAGTCTCCAGCACCCGCCAGGCGCTCGGATGCAGGCCCGGCTGCCGCGCCAGTCATCGCGCCGCCCGTGCAAGCTGCACAAGCAAAACCAGCAGCTCCGCCAACGCCCGGACCGGCGATGTTCAAGAAATATACGCCGCGTGCCGGCCAGGTGCCGAAGGGCCTCTGGCTCCTGGCCGAGCGGGGTTTTGCCTGCCAGCCGCACATGCAAAGGCTGGGCGTCACCGGCTATCAGATGTCAGAGGAAAGCGCGATCTGGGAAATTCCCTGCGATAGTTTCGCCTATCAGGCGTCATCGGTTTTCGCGCTGGTCTATCTGCCAAGCCCATTGGACAACCTGACCTTCATCACTGTTCCCAATCCACCCGGAAAAACGCGCTCCGGCGAGGTCGGCGCGCTGATTGATCCTGTCTGGGATGTGAAAAACCGTGTTGTCACAAGCGTCTCGCGCGGGCGTGCCGCCGGGGATTGCGGCGTGCTGGAGCGCTACCGCGTGACAGAAGCAGGCGAGTTCGAGCTTGTGGAATATCGCGAGAAAGAAAAATGCGATGGCAAGGTGGTGAAGCCAGAGGAGTTCCCGCTGGTGTTCAAGGCAAGATGATGCGCTATCTCCGGGCACGTCGTATGCGCAGGAGTGATTACATGGCCTATCGTCTCGTGGTGATGCTGGCTGCACTCACGGCTGTGGCGGGCATGGCAAAGCCGGCACTCGCCGACCAATCCAGCGATTGTGAGCGCCACGGGCTGGCCTTCTTCAAAAAGCAGGGCGCAGCCATCACGCGCCTGCAGATCGAGCGCACGCAGTTCCCTGAAGTGAACCGCTATGACGACAAGGTGGGCAGCCAGTTTGTCTCATCGGAGATATTTGGCAAGGTGCGGGTCACTGAGACGGAGGGCACCAAAACACGACGCTATCTATGTCTGCATGATGGCAAGCGGGCCGTCTATTTCGGGCTCGTTGACTAAAGCCTCAATGCCCATCCTTGTGTGATTTGCGAATGCGGCGAATGGCGGCCCACACGCACAGGATGGCGACTGGAACAAAGAAGCCCGTGAGCGTATTGGGGTCGATCTTGACGAGCCCAGCCTCCTTCGCGGCCTTGGCAAGATAGCCGAACAGGCCAACCACATAATAGCTGATGGCGGCGACCGAGAGACCCTCAACCGTCTGTTGCAGGCGCAGTTGCAGCCTTGTGCGGTCATTCATCGCCGCCAGCAGATCGCGGTTCTGCTGCTCAAGCTCCACATCGACGCGGGTGCGCAGCAAATTGGCTGTGCGGCTCAGCTTGCGCGACAAATCGGCCTGACGGTCCTGCGTGGTCTGGCAGGTGCGCATGGCAGGCGCGACGCGGCGATCCAGAAATGCGGCGATGGTCGAGCCTTCACCGCCCGGCTCTTCGCCGATGATGGCAAGGCGCTGGCGGACGATTTCGTGATAGGCGCGGCTCGCCCCGAAGCGATAGGCCGAGCGGGCGGCATCCGCCTCCAGCCGCGAGGCCAGCGCGGTCAGTTGTTCCAACAGCCGGTTATTGGCTTCCAGGCCCTCTGAACGGGTCATTTCATCGCTGATGTCGGTCATGGCGAGTTCGATGTCGCGCAAGCCCGGCGAGAGGCGCTGTGCTTCAGGCAGGCCCAGCAGCGCGAATGTGCGGTAGGTCTCGATTTCGAGCAGGCGCTGCGTGAGCGCACCGGCCTGCCGTGGTGAGAGTGAATGATCGACCACCAGCCAGCGCACGAAACCGTCGGCATTCGGTTTGAGATCGGTGATGACCAGCGCCGCGCTGTCCTGCACCTTCGACATGACAAGGCTCGACACATCGAACAGCTTCTCTGCCCCTGCAGCATACTCCGCCTCGACCAGGTGCATATCGATGGCCACCAGCAATTCGCCATGGGAAGGCGGGTTGGATTTCAGCTTGGCGATAACCTCATCAATCTGCGCGAAGGGCTGCACTGGCTGGCGCAGACGCAAAGTCAACGTGACAAACTCGGTATGCTGCTCCCAGCTGACATCAGCCGAAGCGCCAATCGCGGCATGGTGTTTTGCGCCCGGCGGCGGCGGGGGGAACCCCTCTGTCTCGCACCAATTGGCCAGATCGCCGCGCGGATCGCCGCCTGGCACGTTGACGAACCCCAGATGGAGGATGCGCGTGCCAGTCTCGACAGGCGCGAAGGGGCGCGCATGAACCTCGGACAGGACCGTATCGCGCAGGGCATGTATTTTCATATGGGGCAGTGCCTTGTCGTCAGCGTTATCATGACTGGGCAGGATTTATACCTTGCCTCTCTAGGGCATCAGCGCGCCGCTGTGCAGCCCCCGCTAGTAACGTGTGGTGAATGACACGCATCATTCGTCAGTGATTTTCGCGGGGATATGTTCGGTGGACGGGAAGCGTTGGGCGAGGCGACCCCTGACTTTTTTGCAGGTTCTCGTGCTTCTCCAAACCAGCTAGGACTGGCATCAAGCTGGAAAGAACCGCAAGGCTGCATCGCCTTGAGGGAGACTTGGGGTCCAAAATGTCACTCGCTACCGTCACCTCCATCGAGGATCTGCGCCGCATTGCCAAACGGCGTGTGCCGAAGATGTTTTATGATTATGCCGACTCCGGTGCGTGGACCGAGAGCACCTATCGCGACAACACCGATGCCTTCTCGCGCGTCAAGCTGCGCCAGCGCGTGGCGGTGAACATCGACAACCGCTCGTTGAAATCCAGCATGGTGGGGCAGGATGTGGCAATGCCGGTGGCGCTCGCGCCTGTGGGCCTCACAGGGATGCAGCATGCCGATGGCGAGATTGCGGCAGCGCGCGCTGCTGCCAAATTCGGCATCCCTTTCACGCTGTCCACCATGAGCATCTGCTCGATCGAGGAGGTGGCGAAGCATTCGCCCAAGCCCTTCTGGTTCCAGCTTTACGTGATGCGGGACCGTGAGTTCTCGGCCAATCTCATCAAACGCGCAAAGGCGGCGGGGTGCTCGGCCTTGGTGCTGACGCTTGATTTGCAGGTGCTTGGCCAGCGCCACAAGGACATCAAGAACGGGCTCTCCGCGCCGCCCAAGCCCACCATCAAGTCGATCCTCAACCTGATGACCAAGCCAAGCTGGTGCCTGGGGATGCTTGGCACCAAAAACCGCCAGTTCGGCAATATTGTCGGGCATGTGAAAGGCGTCGAGGATATGGGCTCGCTCTCAGATTGGACCAGCAGCCAGTTCGATCCGACGCTCGACTGGAAATCCATCGACTGGATTCGCGAGCAGTGGGATGGCAAGCTCATCCTCAAGGGCATCAATGATGTCGAGGATGCGCGCATCGCCAGTCGCACGGGGGCGGACGCGATCATTGTCTCCAATCATGGCGGGCGTCAGCTGGATGGCGCGGCGGCCTCCATCGAGATGCTTGGTCCAATCGTCGACGCGGTTGGCCATCGCATTGAGGTGCATATGGACTCCGGCATCCGCTCCGGCCAGGATGTGTTCAAGGCGCTGGCGCTGGGTGCCAAATCCACCTTCATCGGCCGCTCCTACATCTATGGTCTTGGCGCGGCAGGCGAGGAAGGCGTGACCAAATCGCTCCAGATCATCAAGAAAGAGCTGGATGTCACCATGGGCCTGTGCGGCGAGACGGATGTGACCAAGGTCGGCAAACACAATCTCCTGATGCCGGGTTGGCCCACCAATCAGTGAGGCTTTTGTTTTCGCGGCTGAAACGCACCGCGTGACGTGGTTGCTCATTTATGGTTAATCGTTCGGCGCTAGAGTGCCGGCGACATGAAACCTTTGATGCATCATCATCTCAATCTCATCGCTGCTGTGGCCCTGCTTGCCGCGGCCCCCTCGCTTGTGGTTGCGCAAGGGTTGCAACAAGGCGGCTCGACGCTGCCATCAGACCGTTTCTTCGAGCCCAGGCCAGCTGAGGCCAAGCCTGTTGAGGCGCGACCCGCCGAGTCACGGCCTGCTGAATCAAGGCCCGCCGATGCCCGCGTTGCACGTCCATCCGAAGAGCCTGCCGCTGGCGAGGCCAGGCCGAAGCCGAAGGTGGCAGCAAAGCCCAAGGCAAAACCCGCACCAGCCCCGGCGCGCGAAACGGCGCTGACCAGCGACCCGCGCATTACCTTCACGCCTGATACAGCCGCGCTCACCGCGCTCGCCTCGGAGCGCTATCTCGGCATTGCCGAGAGCGGCGGCTGGCGGCCCATTCCTGCCGGCGTCACCTTGCAGGCAGGCTCGAAAGGCGCGTCGGTTGGCTTGCTGCGGCGGCGGCTTGCACTGTCCGGCGATTTGACCAGCGGCGATGAGGATGGCCAGAATTTTGACGCAAGCCTGACAGCGGCTGTGAAGCGGTTCCAGATGCGCCATGGCCTGCGCCAGACCGGCGTCGTTTCTGGCCGCACGCTGGCGGAGTTGAACGTGACGGCGCAGCAGCGGTTCCGTCAGCTCGCCTCATCAGCGGAGCGTTTGGCTGGCAGCAATTTTCCGTTCGGCCAGCGATATGTGGTGGTGAACATCCCATCTGCCTCGGTTGAGGCCGTGGAGGATGGCGTGGTCAAGCGCCGCTATGTTGCGGTGGTCGGCAAGCCGGACCGCGCCTCGCCAACAGTCGAGACCCGCATCACCTCGGTCAACCTCAACCCGACATGGACCGTGCCGACCTCGATCATCAAGAAAGACATCATCCCGAAGATGCAGAAGGATCCGGGCTATCTGGCCAAGAACAAGATCCGCATCCTCAACAACAAGGGCGAGGAGATCAACGCCTCCGCCATTGACTGGAAGACCGAGCGCGCCGCTGCCTTCACGCTCCGGCAAGACCCCGGCACCGGTAATTCGCTTGGCCTGATCAAGATCGACATGCCGAACAAGCTGGCGGTCTACATGCATGATACGCCGACCAAGAAGCTGTTTGGCCGCGATGATCGCTTCCACTCCTCGGGCTGCGTCCGCGTCGAGAATGTCAAGGATTTCGCCGCCTGGCTGCTGGAGCACACACCCGGTTATGGCCACGCAATGGCGACGGGCTGGGACAAGGCCGCCATCGAGACCGGCATTGCCTCGAAGGAGCGCAAGGATGTGCGCCTCAAGCAGGCTGTGCCGGTGGCCTGGGTCTACATGACAGGCTATGCCACCGCAGATGGCACAGTGCATTTTCGCCCCGATGTCTACAGCATGGACCGCATCGGCAGCACCCAGCCACAGCCGGCTGATGGCGCGCTGGGCAGCCCGCAGGCGAAGCTCAACTGAGCCGGCTTGGCACCCACCCTCTTCCCAACCGCGTGCAGCCAGATGGCGCGCTGATCGCCGCGCCGGCGCGCGGGACATTTTTCGGCAATCGCGGCGGGCGGTTTCATGACCCGCAAACACAATCCATTCCCGGCAGGCCTTGGCACAGCCGGCAATGGATATGCTGCGTGCTCAGCTTCAAGGAGCGCCAGCGGCAGGTTTGGGGGCAGGGCTACACCGAGCTGTTCTTTTGCGATGAGGTGACAGCACTGAGCGCCGGGCACCGACCCTGCATGGAGTGCCGTCGCACGGATGCGCTCGCCTTCCGGGCCGCGGTGGCAAGCGGGCTGGGTCTTGCCCGCATGCCCACCTGCCCGGAGCTGGACCGCATGCTTGATGCCGAGCGACGCGAGAGAAAAACAAAACGCCTCCATGTTTTGCCAGCCGAGACCCTGCCTGATGGCGCGATGATCCTTGGCAGGGATCTTAACGAGAATGGCGCGTTTCTGGCTTTACGAGGCGACAAGGCGCTGGTGTGGTCGCCAGCAGGATATGCCGGTGCAAGGGCTCGCCCTTCTGGCGAAGTGCCAGTTCTTACGCCGCCTGTGACGCTGGCAGCCTTGCGGGCTGGCTATCAGCCAGATTGGCACGCCACCGCGTCAGGCTGATAGCCCCCGCCCGACACCATGATAGGCAAAGCCAAGCGCGCGCATCTCAGCCGGGCGATAGATGTTGCGAAGATCGATCACAACAGGCGATCGCATGGCAGATTTGACGCGTGAGAGATCGAGCGCCCGGAAGGCGTTCCACTCGGTGATGATGACCAGCGCATCAGCCCCATCCAGCACCTGATAGGGGCCTTGCGCGAAATCGACGCCGGGCAGAAGCGGTCTGGCCTGCGTGATGCTTTCAGGGTCATAGGCGGCGATCGACGCACCGGCCTTCTGCAAGGCAGGGATGATCACGAGTGACGGCGCATCGCGCATATCATCCGTGTTGGGCTTGAAGGCGAGCCCAAGGACAGCAATGCGTTTGCCGGAGATATTGTTCCCAAGCGCAGTGATGATCTTTTGTGCCATGCGCTCCTTGCGCCGGTCG
>JBOFIL010000187.1:0-2330 GCA_051650165.1 Allobosea sp. | reverse complement strand
AGCCTCGCAGTTCTGCTTGCCAAGTTTGAGGGCCGCGCCTACAGGAGCGGCCTGTGGCGGGCTTTGGTCCTGCCGAGGATTGATGTGCAGCCGTAGCTCAGTTGGTTAGAGCGCCAGATTGTGGATCTGGAGGTCGCTGGTTCGAGACCAGCCGGCTGTACCACCCCCCTCACTTTATCCCAACGCCCCATTTGGTAACCGCAGTGACCGAGCAACTGGGATGCTCCGCTTGAATTTTGCGCTGACTGCACCCATTCTCTCAAATGGAACGGATGGCGCTGCAATCAACGCGGGCCATCCGCTCCGCCCCGAAGTGCCGAGAGAGGGCTTCGCCGATGACGCGGACACCAAGTCTATCCCACCCCTTCATGTTGGGGTTTGACGAGATCGAGCGCGCACTCGATCGCGTCGCCAAGGCCGCAACGGATGGCTACCCGCCCTATAATATCGAGCGTTTGCCGCGCGAGGGGTCTGAGCCCGAGCGTCTGCGCATCACGCTGGCTGTGGCTGGCTTCACCCGCGAGGAGCTGGATGTGGCATTGGAAGAGAACCAGCTCACTATTCGTGGTCGCCAGCAGGATGACAAGACGCGCCAATATCTGCATCGCGGCATTGCGGCACGCCAGTTCCAGCGCAGCTTCCTCCTTGCCGAGGGCATGGAGGTGATGGGCGCTGAACTCGCCAATGGCCTGCTCTCGATCGATCTCGTGCGGCCCGAGCCCGAACGGCTGATCCGCAAGGTGGCGATCACCAGCCGAGATTGAGACGACTTCAACTGAACCTGCCGCTCAGGCTGCCCTGAAACGGCGATAACGCGGGATGAACTATTTTGTTGTCCCATGATGGTGCGGTGCCTGATGTCAGGGCCGCCGGAGGGTTTGACGATGAACAACTCGACGCCTCGCAGGGCCCGCAAAACGGCCTTTGCCCGCTACCCTGGCCATGATCGTCATCATGATCCTATCCTGACACCGGCGGAGTTTGCTTCGCTTGGCGCAGGCAAGGTCGCCTATGTGAAGGCCATGACCTCGGATGAAATCAGCCGCCTCTATCCGCAGGCACCTGAGCTTCAGCCGGGGCTGGCGCTTTTCGCGCTGCTGGGTGCGGATGGCTCGCCCATTCTGTTGACGGATTCGCGCGATGCCGCGACCGCCAACGCCTGGGAGCATGATCTGACCACCGTCAGCCTTCACTGACGCTGGCGACTGCGTATGTTGTTAGGGCGGCTATAGCTGCCGCCTACGGGCTCGCCTTTAGCTCAACCGCCCGCGCGACTGTCGCGACCAGCAGCGCAATGTCGCTGTCTCGCGAGAGACGGTGATCACCATCCTTGATCAGCGTCAGCGCCACGCCATCTGCCGGCAGATGCTCGATCAGCTTGAGCGCATGAGGGTGCGGCACATCAGGGTCCATCATGCCTTGCAGGATGTGCACCGGGCATCCGGGCAATATCGGCGCGCCGAACAGCAGATTGTTCCGTCCATCCTCGAACAGCGCCCGCGTGATCGGATAGGGCTCAGGCGAATAGGCCGAGGGGCGCAGCCATTGGCCTTTTTCCATGATCTCATCACGGATGGCCTCTGGCAGGGCCGGCCACATCAGTTCTTCCGTGAAATCGGTTGCGGGCGCGATCAGAACAAGGCCTGAGAGGCCGCCTTTGACCTCGCCATGATGCGCCAGCAGCAGCGAAATCCAGCCGCCCATGGATGAGCCGACCAGCACGGGCCGCTCGCCGCTGAAGGCTGCGATGACCGCCGCCGCATCCTCGCGCCATTGCGAGATGGTGCCATCCTCAAAGCGCCCCTCGGATTCGCCATGGCCGGAATAATCGAAGCGCACGAAGCTGCGCCCTTCTCGGCTCGCCCATGCCGCCAGCGCCTCGGCCTTGGTGGCGCGCATGTCCGAGCGAAAACCGCCAAGCCAGATGATGGCGGGGCCATATCCTTGCTGCACGAGCACCGCGATACGGCGCGCCTTGACGCCCTCGCCGACCCTCAGAAATTGCAGTTTGGCGTCGCTCACCCTATGCCTCGTGCTAAGCGTCATGCTGCTTCGTGCGATGGCCGATTCGGCAACCGCTTGTTCCCTTTGTAAAACGTCGGACTTGGGTTTGCGACGAGAGCTTCAGATTGTGCAGAACATGCCTGAGCGGCGCGGCATTCCCGCAGCCTCGGCACATCCGCTTGCCGGACGCACCATTCTCCAGATCATCCCGACACTTGATGCCGGCGGCGCGGAGCGCACCACGCTTGATATTGCCGAGGGGCTAACACGCATCGGCGCGCGGGCATTGGTCGCGTCAGAAGGCGGGCGGCTGGTGGGCGAATTGC
>JBOFIL010000186.1:0-3912 GCA_051650165.1 Allobosea sp. | reverse complement strand
ATCAGCCGAGCCATGTCCGGTCCATCGCCCACGACGAGCTTTGTGCCGGGCAGATCAAGTTTGAGGAAGGCATCAAGGTTCTTCTCAGCTGCCAGCCGGCCCACAGAGAGGAAAATCGGCCTTGGCCATTCCAGAGCTGTGGCTTGCGCCTGTGGCGAAAAACGCGAGAGATCGACGCCGCGTCCCCAGAGCATGACATTGGTGAAATCGCGCTCTTTAAGAGATGCAATGATGGACGGCGTTGGTGCCATCACGCCGGCGCTGGCATTGTGGAATTTGCGCAGCAGCGCATAGGTCAGCCCGGTCGGGATCGGCGCACGCGCCGCGACATATTCAGGAAAGCGCGTGTGGAAGCCGGTGGTAAAGCGAAGGCCCCGCTCGATGCAGGCCCCACGCATCGCCCAGCCAATCGGGCCTTCGGTCGCGACATGCACCGCATCGACAGCTTCCATGTCGAGCCGCTGGAGCGCCGCGGATTTGCGCGCCAGCGCCAGCCTGATGCTGGAATATCCCGGCATTGGAAAGCTGCGGAAATCCTGCGGCGTCAGGAAGCTGGTTTCAATCTCAAGCTTTGCCAGCTCAGGCACCAGCGAGGAATAGGTCTGAACCACGCCATTGACCTGCGGGTGCCAGGCATCCGTCGCGATGAGAAGACGAAATGGCATGATGTTCACGCCGCCTCATGTTCGAGCGCGGAAACTGACGCTGGGACCGGGCCAGCAACAACTTTGTCACCACCGCGTTTGCGGCTTTCACGTATCGCCGGTTCAGGAACACGCCGGAGAATTTCAAGCCGCCCATCGAAATGCTCGACCACTGCCGTGCAGGATTCGACCCAATCACCTGTGTTGACATAGGTGACGCCGTCAAGATCGCGCTGGGTGGCATGGTGGATATGCCCGCAAATCACACCGTCCGCTCCGCGCTTTCTGGCTTCCGCGATCAGCTGATCCTCGAATTTCGAGATGACATTGACCGCATTCTTCACCTTCAGCTTCGCCCAGGCCGAGAGCGACCAGTAAGGCAAGCCAAGCTTGCGCCGCGTCACGCTGACCCAGCGATTGGTGAACAGCGCCACATCATACGCCCAGTCTCCCAGGTAAGCGAGCCAGCGGGCATGAAGAATGACGAAATCGAACTGATCGCCATGAATGACAAGGAATTTACGCCCATCTGCGGTCTCGTGCATGGCCTCGGCTGCCACCTCGATGCCGCCAAAATGCGTGCCGTAATAATTGCGCAGGAACTCGTCATGATTGCCGGGCAAATAGACGATGCGCGAACCTTTGCGCGCCTTGCGGAGAATTTTCTGCACCACGTCATTGTGCGGCTGCGGCCAGAACCAGTTCTTGCGCAGCGCCCATCCGTCGATGATGTCACCAACCAGATAAACAGTATCGGCCTCGTGATCGCGCAGGAAATCCAGCAGTGCCTGTGCCTGACAGGCCTTGGCACCCAGATGCACATCCGAGAGGAACAATGTCCGGAAGCGTTGTGGTGTGACCTTGGAAGACTCCATGCCCGCCCCTGTCCTTTGCCGTCGACGCACCGGGCAAGTGACTGATTTGCATCACGGTTTGATGACATCGCCCCATCAGCGCGCCGCCTGGCCCGTCATTGCGCCGTCATGCACTTGTCGCAGGAAGCTCCCGTCAATGGGAGGTTGAATTCATGAGTCGGGGCACTGCACAATTCAAGAAGCAGACATCGCGTGATCTGCCGCGCCATGATGTCGAGAAAGCATATGGCGCCTGGGCAGGCGTTTATGATGCCACTTGCGCAGCCCTGTTCGCCCCTGCCCACCGCGCCATCGCGGCAGAAGCCAACCGCATTGGCGGTCGCACGCTTGAGGTTGGCGTCGGCACAGGCCTGATCTTCCCACTCTATGACCGCAACTTGAATGTGACCGGCATCGACATCTCTCAGCCCATGCTGGCAAGGGCGCGCGAGAAGTTGATCAACGGCAAATATCCGCAGGTGAAGGCGCTTGAAATCGCCGACATCCATGCGCTCCCGCTTGAGGGCGCATGCTTCAACTCGGTCTCGTTTCCTTTCGTGCTGACGCTGGTTGCCAATCCTGAGCTGGCCTTGAGCGAAGCAGCACGCGTACTACGCCCTGGTGGCGAAATTCTCATTGTCAGCCATTTTCGCTCCGATGGGCCGGTTGGCCGCGCCATCGAGAAGGCGCTTGCGCCGCTTTGCGCCAAGGTGGGGCTCCGGCCCGATTTCCCGCTGGAGCGCATCACGCAATGGGCGCAGGCAAACGGCTATGGCGTTGATGCCCGCCGCATTGCGCCGCTCTCGCCCTTCACGCTGGTGCGAGTGGCGAAGGCCTGATCAGGCCTCAACCGCCTTCCACACCCGCATGAAATTGCGGTTGATCAGCTTCTCCAGCTGGCGCTCGCTCCAGCCCTTGCGCATCAGCTCGGCGATGAGTGCGGGGAAGCAGCGGGCGTCCGCCAGCCCCGGCGGGTTGATGCCGCCGTAGAAATCAGATCCGATGCCGAGGTGATCCTCGCCCACCTTGTCACGCAAATAGGCAAGATGCCGGCAGAACCACTCGATGCCATCGTGCTCCCATGCGCCGATGGCGGCCTCGCGCGCGCTTTTCAGCGCCGCGGCGCCCTGCCCCGGAACGGTCTTGCCCCACTCATCCTTGAAGGGCTTCACCGCCTGCCAATGCGCCGGATTGAGGAACTCCGGCACGAAGGTCGCCATGATGACAGACCCCGTTTCAGGGATGCGCTTCAACACATCATCGGGCGTATTGCGCGGATGCGGGCAAAGGCCCGCGGCGTTCGAATGCGTGATCAGAACAGGCTTTGATGACGCATCCAGCACCTTCTGCATGGCGTGCGGCGCGACATGGGCCATGTCGATCATGATCCCCAGCCGGTTCATCTCGGCGATGATCTGCCGGCCAAACTCCGATAGCCCACCATGATCGCCGGGCTTGTCCGTGGCTGAGTCCACCCATGGCAGGCTCTCATTGTGGCAGAGCGTGACGAGCCGCACACCAACCTTCTGCCAGATGCGCAAGGGGCTGAGCGACCCGCGCAGGCCCACCGTGCCCTCGACCGCAATGATCGAACCGATCTTGCCGAGCTTGTGGGCTTTGCTCACGTCAGATGCTTTGCGGCAGGGGTGAAACACATCGGCGTGCAGCGCCTCGATCTGGTGGATCAGATCGATCTGCTCCAGCGTCACCATCGCCGGGTGCGGGATATATGTCGGCAGATAGGCCGCCAGCACCTGCACGCCCACCTTGCCGACCTTGAGGCGCGGAATATCCGTATCGGTCTCCGGGTGTAGCCGCGTGAGATCAAAGCCCTTGAGGTCATTCAGCCCGCCCTGCTCGCGGATAACCCAGGGCAGATCATTATGCCCGTCGATCAGCGGCACGCGGTCAAGCAGGGCAAGGGCAGCGGCATGGGCCTTGGGCATGAATTTGTCTCTCGGGTTTTGGGCGGCCTTACTCTCCCTCTCCCCGCCTGCGGGGAGAGGGTTCGGGTGAGGGGCTGCCCGAACACGTTCAACATATGCCCCTCATCCTGTCCTTCTCCCCGCCTGCGGGGAGAAGGGACGCAACCTTGCATTTTGCAATACCCTAAACATCCTCCTCATCCGCGAACAGGCCGAACTGCGCAGCCCCCTCGCGTGCCGGCTCGGGAAGCCCAAGATGCCGGAAAGCGTGCGGCGTGAGAAGCCGCCCGCGCGGTGTGCGCTGGATGAAGCCCTGCTGAATGAGGAACGGCTCGATGATTTCCTCGATCGCATCACGCGGCTCGGAGAGGCTCGCCGCGATGGTCTCGATCCCGACCGGCCCACCGCCGAAATTCAACGCCACGGTGGTGAGGTATTTGCGATCCATCTGGTCGAGCCCGATCGAATCGACATCGAGGAAGCTCAAGG
>JBOFIL010000185.1:0-1782 GCA_051650165.1 Allobosea sp. | reverse complement strand
AACCACCACGCGGCACAGGATGAAGGTGAGCATCAGCATCACCACGGTCAGCACAAACAGCGTGATGCGTGTGCCTTGCGCCTGCACGCTAAAGCCCAGAATATCCTTGAAATCGGTCAGGCCGTTATTGCCGCCAAAGCCCATGTCGTTGCGGAAAAAGGCGAGGAACAGCGCGTAGGTCAGCGCCTGCGTGATGATGGAAAGATAGACACCGGTGACGCGGCTTCGGAAGGCAAGCCAGCCGAACACGAAGGCGAGGATGCCCGGCACCAGCAGCGCCATCACCACCGCATAGGGGAAAGACTGGAAGCCCCACCACGCAATGGGCAGCTCTTTCCAGTTCAGGAACACCATGAAATCCGGCAATACAGGGTGCGCATAGACCCCGCGCGTGCCGATCTGGCGCATGAGATACATGCCCATCGCATAGCCGCCGAGCGCAAAGAATGCGCCGTGCCCAAGGCTCAGAATGCCGCAATAGCCCCAGGCCAGATCAAGCGCGATGGCGAGCATCGCATAGCAAAGATATTTGCCAAGCAGCACCACGGTGCCGGTCGAAACATGGAAGATTGAGCCTTGCGGCACATACAGATTGCCGATGGGCACCAGGATGCCGACGGCCGCAAGTATGGCGAGGAAGACCAGCCCCCTGCCCTCGATCAGCCTGAGAAAGCGCGCGGTCAGCATCGGCAGCTCATTGCTCCACCGCCCGCCCCTTGAGCGCGAACAGGCCGCGCGGGCGCTTCTGGATGAACAGGATCAGCAGCACGAGGATCAGGATTTTGCCGAGAACCGCGCCGGCGAATGGCTCCAGCAGCTTGTTGGCGATGCCGAGCGTGAAGGCCGAAATCAGCGTGCCCCACAGATTGCCGACACCGCCGAACACCACCACCATGAAGCTGTCGATGATGTAGTTCTGGCCAAGGTTGGGGCTGACATTGTCGATCTGGCTCAGCGCCACGCCCGCAATGCCGGCAATGCCGGAACCGAGACCAAAGGTCATGGCGTCAACAAAGCCTGTGCGGATGCCCATGGAGGCCGCCATGCGACGGTTTTGTGTGACAGCGCGCATCTGGAGGCCGAGCGGGGTTGCCTTCAGAACGATGAGCAGAGTGAAGAATACCACCAGCGCAAACTCCAGTATCCAGAGCCGGCCATAGGTGATCTGCATACCCAGGAAATCGAATGCGCCGGACATGTACGATGGCGCGCTCACCTCGCGGTTGGTGGGGCCGAACCATGTCCGCACCGCTTGTTGCAGGATGAGGCTGACGCCGAATGTAGCGAGCAAGGTCTCCAGCGGACGCCCATACAGGAAGCGGATGACACAGCGCTCGATCAGCACGCCCACCAGCCCCGCAATGATGAAGGCCAGCGGGATGGCGAGCGGCAGTGACCAATCCAGCAAATGCGGAAAGCGAGCCCGGAACACCTCTTGCGTGACAAAGGTGACGTAAGCCCCGATCATCACCATCTCGCCATGCGCCATGTTGATCACGCCCATGACGCCGAAGGTGATGGCAAGGCCGATGGCCGCGAGCAGCAGCACCGAGCCCAGCGAAATGCCGAACCAGACAGTCTGCCCCATCGCGCGCAATTGCTGCTTGCGCTCGACGGCGGCCAGGCCTGTCTCGATCACGGATTTCAGCGGGCCGGTGGCTTCAGTGTTGATCTGCCTCAGCAGCGATAGCGCATCTTGATCACCAGCCTCGGCAATCATGTTGGCAGCTGCAATGCGGCTTGCCTCTGGCGCAGCCTTGTCGCTGAGGATGATGGCTGCCC
>JBOFIL010000184.1:0-10163 GCA_051650165.1 Allobosea sp. | reverse complement strand
GCTGGATTTGGAGGTGTGGACTTTGGCCCCGCCAAGCTCCTCGGCGTTCACTGTCTCATTGGTGACGGTCTTCACCACCTCCGGCCCGGTGACGAACATGTAGCTGGTGTCGCGCACCATGAAGATGAAATCGGTCATGGCCGGCGAGTAGACATCGCCGCCGGCGCAAGGGCCCATGATCATCGAAATCTGTGGAATCACGCCGGAGGCGATGGCATTGCGCTTGAACACCTCGCCATAGCCGCCAAGCGAGGCCACGCCCTCCTGAATGCGTGCGCCGCCGGCATCGAACAGGCCGATAATGGGCGCACGCATTTTCAGCGCCATGTCCTGAATCTTGGTGATCTTCTGGGCATGGGTCTCGGAGAGCGAGCCGCCGAAGACCGTGAAATCCTTCGCGAAGACGAAAATGGTGCGGCCATTGACAGTGCCCCAGCCGGTGACAACGCCATCGCCGGGGATCTTCTCGCCCTTGTCCATGCCAAAATCCGTGCAGCGATGCTGCACGAACATGTCGAACTCCTCGAAGGAGCCATCATCAAGCAACAATTCGATGCGCTCACGCGCGGAGAGTTTGCCTCTGGCGTGCTGGGCCGCCACGCGCTTCTCGCCGCCGCCCTTGCGGGCTGCGGCCCGGCGGGCATCAAGATCCTGAAGAATGGTGAGCATGGCGTCCCTGATCCCTTCTCTCAAACAGCCCCCCGGATCGGTGCTGTTGCCCTTCGCATCTGTTATAACCCGCCATAGACGGGTTTGAGGCTGTCCGTCATCTGGCAGATCGTATCATGCCGCAATGCAGCAAGAGCGTCCCAAGCTCCCGCCAAATGCTTTGCACGCAACGGATCTTGTGCGCTGCGCCTGTAATCATCGCCGCCTCATCCGCGCACAGAAACAGCCATTTTGATCTGCACACCAAGGCTCTCGCGACCAATTCCGGCTTCATGTGCTGGAAAGTCCGATGATGGTGGCCGCGCCCTCGCGCTCACTTGCATCCAGCGCGGCTGGCTTTGAAACCGCCGTTCTGGCCGTGCTGGCAGCAAGGAGTGCTCCGTGGAGAGCGCCATCCGCGTCATGCCGCCCAGCGCGTATCGCTGCCGCAAGAGCCTTGGCATCCGCATGGCCGCTTATGGCTGCTGGCGCACCAAGCAGTGCCATGATCTCGATCTGGCCAATCAATTCCCGCTCCGCCATGCCCAGCGCACTGGCGATCATCAGCAGCTCATACCGCACTCCCCCTTGCGTTTGAGGGATCAGTTTTTCTTTCAGAACGCGCCGGCACTCCGCAATCAGGGCGCGCGCATCTGGCTGGCCGAAGCCATCGATCATGCGGTCCTCCAACGGTCAGGTGCGGTCGACTTCAGCGCATGGTGTGTCAGCTCCGCAGCCATGCGCCCGGTGAGCGCCATTGGCAACGACAGCTCCTCGCCGGAGACATGGCGATGCCCCTGCTCAAGGGCGATCACCGCCCACCGCAGATGCGCCGCGATTTCCCAGAACAGCACGGCATCATGGTCCGGCTTGAGGCCTGATTGAGCCTCATAGCCCGCATAGAACGAGGCGCGATCCGTCACGCCGCCGCCTTCGCGATCTGGCCGTGAAAAGCGCCAGCACTGCGCACAAAACCAGCCCAGATCCGCCATGGGGTCTCCCCAGCCGGCAAACTCCCAATCCAGGATCGCAGTAAGGCCCTCAGCGTTGGCCATGTAGTTGCCAGTGCGAAAATCATGATGGCAAAGTGTGATCCGCGCCGGCTTCGGAGCCTGTGTCTCCAGGAAGCGAAGGCCCCATTCGATCTCGGGGCGGATGACTCCCATCCGATCGAGGGAGCTGCGCAGTCGCTCGACCATGGCGGCAGCGGGTCTGGCTGGTTTGGCACCGAGAAAATCAAACGCCTCGCCAGCGGGAGAAAGCGCATGGATCTTGGCAAGCTCAGCGCCAAGCCGCCGGCCAAGGGCTTCGCGATCGCCGCCCAGTGCTGCATCCTTGACCACCGTCGGCCCGAAACCGACTCCGTCAACGCATGACATCACGGCAAAGGCACCGCCAAGCACGCTCGTGTCACTGCAAAAGGCAACAGGTTCGGGCACGGTGATGCCGCCTGCATAGGCCATGGCGAGCAGGGCGAACTCGTCCTTGCGATTATGTGACGAGGCAATCGAGGCCGGCGCATCCTTGCGGATGACGAGGCGTTGCAGCCCGCTTCTCACACCACCCGACACATCGAGATCAAGCAACCAGTTTTCCTGGATGGCGCCGCCAGCCAGAGGCTTGAGCGACACGATGGCGGCGGAATTCGCGCCAAGTGCCTCGGACAGCCAGCGGGCAAGGCGGTTTTGAGCATCAGCATCCATCATCGCTACTCAATGACCGGCCACGTCATGCGCGCCCCAATGCCAGTAATCAGCGCCTTCATCCGCGAAATTACGCGCAAGAACCATCTGGTGCACCTCATCGGCGCCATCAACAAGCCGGGCCTGGCGCGCGTAGCGATAAATCCATTCTAGAACCGTGTCCTTGGAATAGCCCCGCGCACCATTGAGCTGGATTGCCATGTCAACCGTCCGGTGCAGCGCATTCGCGACATGGACCTTGGCCATCGAGATTTCCTTGCGCGCCTTGCTGCCGTGATCGAGCTTCCAGGCGGCGTGCATGACCAGCAACCGGCCGATCTGGATGTCTGCGGCAGCTTGGCCCAGCTTGATCTGGACGCTCTCGCGATCCTTCAATCTGATGCCGAAGCCCTCACGGCGTGCGACATATTCCTGCGCAATCTCCATCGCGCGCTTGGCCAGCCCGAGCCAGCGCATGCAGTGCGTGAGCCGTGCGGGACCGAGGCGGATCTGCGTGACCTTGAGGCCATCTCCAACGCCCATCAGGATGTTGTCATCGCTGACCTCAAGCCCATCAAAGCTCAGCTCGCAATGGCCGCCATGCTCCTCGGGGCCCATGATGCCGATACGCCGCTCGATGCGCCAGCCAGGCTGATCGCGATGGAACAGAAATGCGGTCAGGCCCTTGCGCGGATCATCCGATGTCTTGGCCATCACGATGAAATGCTCGGCCACGCCTGCGCCCGTGATGTACCACTTGCGGCCACGGATCACCCATTTGTCGCCCTGCTTCTCGGCCCTGGTCTGGATCATCGAGGGGTCCGACCCGCCGCCCGGATGGGGCTCCGTCATCGCGAAGGCCGAGCGCACCTTGCCCTCGACAATGGGGCGCAGCCAGCGCTCCTTCTGTGCTGGCGTACCAACCCTGGCCAGAATGTTCATGTTGCCATCATCCGGCGCGGCGCAGTTCAGCGAGACGGGGCCGAAGATCGAGCGGTTGGCCTCCTCATACATCGCCGCCCAACCGACAATCGGCAGGCCCATGCCGCCAAACTCCGTGGGCGCTTGCGGGGACCAGAGGCCAGCGGCGCGGGCTTTGGCCTGCACCTTCGCCAGCACGTCAAGCGCGATGTTCTCATGCTCATCGAAGCTTGCCGGGTCCGCTTCAAGCGGCAAAACATGGTCGGTGATGAACGCCCTTGTGCGCCGGCGGATGTCATCAATTTCGGGGGGAAGCGTGAAGTCCATGACGAGTTGATCCGATCACAAAGAAGAAACGAGGTGGCCGCCATCAACGGCGAGAATGCTGCCAGTCATGAAAGAGGAGGCGTCCGATGCCAGAAGGAGAAACGGGCCATCGAGTTCGGACAGCTCGCCAAGACGTCGCATCGGAATGCGCCTGGTCAGGGCTTGCCCGGCATCGGTCTTGAAGAAGGCCTCGTTCAACTCTGTTGCCAGATAGCCGGGCGCGAGTGCGTTGATCCGGATGTTGTGCCTGGCCCATTCAAGCGCCAATGCCTTGGTCATCTGCACCACGCCGGCTTTTGAGATGGCATAGGCCGACACACCGCCCGCGACCCGCAAGCCGAGGATCGAGGCAATGTTGACGATCACTCCCGGCCGTTTCGCCCCAGCCATCGCCTTTGCCGCTGTCGTCGCGACCAGGTAAGCGCCGCGCAGATTGGTGCCGATCACATGATCGAAATCTGACGCCGAGGTGCCGAAGGCGGCTTTCGTATCCGCAACGCCGGCATTGTTCACGACAACATCAACCGGGCCTGCAGCGGCCATGCACTGAATGACCGAGGCCTCATCTGAAACATCTAGCTGCACCGCGCGGGCGCAGGCGACCCCCAGCTCATTGACCAATGACTCGAGCTTCTCGATGCGCCGCGCCGCGAGCACCACTGCGGCGCCTGCATCAACCGCAATCCGGGCGAAATGCGCGCCCAGCCCAGATGAGGCGCCGGTGATCAATACGGTTTTCGTCGCGAGAGAAAGCTGCATGGGATGTCCTGAATACGCGATTATCTGCTGAAATGGCGAGGGGATCGTATCCCAGTTTGAGGTCCGATGTCGCGGGGCTGAAAGCCACCGGTCTGACAGCTTTAACACCATGCCGCCCCCTGCTGCCGGAACCATGGACAGCACTGAGGGCCAAGTGCCGCATTGCCTGCCGGCGTCAGAGCCGTGTAACCTTCAAGGACTTGGATTTGGAATGATCTATGCAAGTTCTGAAATCTGCGGCGGGGCTATTCATCATTCTTGCAGCAATCTTGCTCAAGCAAGCGCCAGCTAGCGCGCAATCATCAGCTATCCCGCCTGATCCGATGACCTTCAAGATCATCCGTGACGGCTCTGCGGTATGTCATCCCATCTGTGCGGAATTCCTTGTAGCCGAGGGCGATATTGTACCCGGCAGCGCCAATGAATTCCGGAAGGTTCTTTCCAAGGCAGGCAAGCGCAAGCTCACAGTGCTGGTGCATTCGCGCGGTGGCTCGGTGGAGGCCGCGCTGTCCATGGGCCGCATGATCCGCAAGGCTGGCCTGCCCGTGGCGGTGGCGAATACGCGGCTCGTCGATTGCCGCACGACTGACCGTACCTGTCTGGAAGCCAAAGCGCGGGGCGAGCCGCTTGCCATGCTGCGCTGGGATCAGGCTGTGTGTGCCTCGGCCTGCCCGCTTATCCTTGCAGGCGGGGTGAAACGCCTCGTTCATCGGCGCAGCATCGTCGGCGTGCATGCTGTCCGTCAGGATCGCACGGAGTATCAGCGGCGATACAAGGTCACCTATCGCATCGAGGATGGCGAGCGGAAGATCATCGACAGGAAGCTGGTCGAGAACCGCGAGGTGCGAAAGACGCAAGTCTCCCCGGAGAAGACTTCGCCGGTCTATCGCCGGATAGAGGCCTATCTCGAGGAGATGGGCGTCAAATCCAAGGTGATCATGCCTCGCCTTATCGATACACCTCATGAGCAGATGGCATGGCTCGCCTTCTCGGAATTGGTGTCCAGTTCGCTGGCAACGCCTGTCAATGACATCGACATGATCGTGAAAGACAGCCAGGAGCGGCAGGCCCTGTCATCAATGGTGATCCTGCCATTCGAGGATGATGCCGGAAACTCCTTGCACGCCCTGCTCGAATTGACGCGCATGACCAATCAGCAGGATGTTCTGATCAGCCTGAAGCTCTCCAGCGCCGCCCAGAGGCTGGACCGCACGCTGTTTGCGGCGGCGTTGAAGCTTGGCGAGGATCGGTTTCACACGCTTGCGCCAGAGATGCCCAATCGCCTCGATACACGGCTCATGGGCCGCATGCCGCTTGGCGATCTGTGCGCGCTGAAGGGCAAGCCAGTGGGAGCGCTGGTGCTGACAAGGCGTCAAACACCAAAAGAGCCGGCCCAGAGCTATCGCGAGGCAAGCTTTGCCTTGCCCTGGATCGGCAAATCTCTCCAGCAGGAGTGCATAACGGCACGGTCACAGAAAACCCTGCCGACTTGAGTGGGGCATCGCCATTGCAGGGCCCGGATTTCTGCCGATCCCGGCCTGCCCTCTCCAATTGCCATTCGCAGATAGCCGCACCGTTTGGATGTCATGGCGAACGTCGCAACGCGGCGATCCTCTTGGGCGCAAAGCGCGCCTGCATCATCAAGGGGCAAGATTGACTACCCGGACATTATGGGGCTGACATGGGCCTCTGGAACAATCGGTTTAAGTCAGCCCCTTAAAAAATCGGACGTTGTCCAAACAGGGTCCAAACAGGAGAAGCGCCGTGTCCAAATCCGACCTGTCCCGCCGCTCAATTCTGGCCGGCGCGGTTGCAAGCCTTGCAGCGCCTGCGATTGCGCAGACCTATCCTGCGCGCCCCATCAGTCTTGTCGTGCCGTTTGCGGCAGGCGGCTCGACGGATGTCGTGGCAAGGATCGTCGCCCAGTCCATGTCGGAAGCGCTTGGTCAGTCGGTGGTCGTCGAGAATCGCGCCGGCGCAGGTGGCAATATCGGGGCAACCTCGGTGTCACGTGCTGAGCCCGATGGCTACACCATCCTGATGGGCACGATCTCGACCCACACACTCAACCCCATCATGGCCAAGACCCGGCCATTCGATCCGGTCGCCGGCTTCACGCCGATTTCACTCCTGGCCAACATTCCCAACGTGCTCGTGGTTCATCCCTCGCTCGGCGTGAGCACGGTGCAAGAGTTGATCGCCCTGCTCAAGAAGGAACCAGACAAGCACAATTACGCCTCATCCGGCATCGGCACGCCGTTGCATGTTTCCGGGGAGCTGTTCAAGCGCATGACCGGCACGCAGATGCAGCACATCCCCTACCGCGGCGCGGGGCCGGCCATGAATGACCTCGTTGGCGGGCAGGTGAAGATCATGTTCGACAATCTGCCCTCATCCGCCCCGCATATCCGCGGCGGCACGATCCGCGCACTCGCCGTCACAGTGAAGGAGCGCATTCCCGGCTTCGACATCCCCTCTATGCGCGAGGCCGGCCTGCCGGATTACGAGACCTATTCGTGGAATGCGCTGTTCGGCCCGCCCGGATTGCCGCAGGCGGTGGTTGCACGGCTCAACGAGGCCGGGAACCGCGCCGTGCGCAACCCGGCTGTCGCGGCAAGGCTCTCCGAGTTGTCGGCTGTGCCGGTCGGGTCAACGCCTGACCAGCTGGCCGAGCATGTGAAGGCGCAACTCGCCACCTGGGAGCCGGTGATCAAAGCGGCCAACATCACGCTCGATTGATGTCACTGTCCCGGCCCGTTCATGTGTGTGCTGGAGGGCCAGCCCCTTCGGCGCGCTGATGCAGAAACGGCGGCAGACCGCGTAAAAACAGTCCAGTGCTATCGCAAGGCAAGCTTTGCCTTGCCTTGTATCGGCAAAGCCATAGCTGCCGAGGGCGACATTACCCACATGAAAGGGAGCGCCGAGTGATGACATTTGCGATCAGGGCGCCCGGCTGTAACTGATCCATGCCTCGCTTGCGGTCGTAATTTCCAGATGAAACCTACGATCACATCTTCTCTCGTTCTGATTGCAGCCCTCGTTCAGATCATGGCGCCTGCCATTATCAATCCATTCAGCGGCGGCCAGAATGCCTTGAGAGCGAATGTGGCATCTCAAATCGAGCCCGCAGGCTATGCATTTGCGATATGGGGGCCCATCTATCTGCTTGCCGTGGCCTATTCGATTTGGCAACTCAGCCCGGCCGGGCGCGCTGATCCACTATCGTGGCGTATCGCACCATTCGCTATCGTCCTCTATTCCGGCTCCACGCTCTGGCTTGCTGCCGTCAAATACGGGCCGATCTGGGCCTCGATACCCATTCTTGCCATCATGACAATCTGCGCATGCGCGGCACTTATCATGGCAACTTCCCGGTCCACGCAATCGGCGTCTCGATGGTGGTTGGTGGTCCTGCCTTTCGGGTTTTATGCAGGCTGGATCACATGTGCGATCTTCGTCAATATCGCAGAAGTGGCACCAACCTATGGATTTAACAGGTTCGGCCTGACGGTGCCGGCCTATGCGGCGTTGTCGTTGATTGCGGCAACACTCCTGGCCAGCACCATGCTCTTGCTCACAAAAGGCGAGCTTGCCTATGGCGCCACGGTTGTCTGGGCACTCGTGGCCATCATGGTTGCAGGCTGGCAACGTGATGTGGCCGCTATCGTGGTGACCACGACGGCATGTGGCATGATGGCCATCCTTGCCTTGAGCCTGTGGTTGAAAACAAACGGCAGAAAACCATTACCTGTCCCCGCCTCTTGACCCCGCCGGCCATATCGGCTTTAAGGCCGGCGAAGCCACGCGGGTCCATTCGGGCCCGCGTGGTTTTTTCCGCACCCGTGAACCTGACCTTTCGAGATCATGGTTCTGTCGTCGGTTCCTTTCTTGGGGCCGAAATAGGAGGGGCGGTCCTCAACCTGTTGTCTTGAGAGGACACGCATTATGTCGAAGCGCCACGAGGCGAAATACAAGATTGATCGCCGGCTCGGCCAGAACATCTGGGGCCGCCCGAAGTCACCCGTCAACCGCCGCGAATACGGCCCCGGCCAGCACGGCCAGCGCCGCAAGGGCAAGCTCTCCGATTTCGGCACGCAGCTGCGCGCCAAGCAGAAGCTGAAGGGCTATTACGGCTCGATCTCCGAAAAGCAGTTCCGCGGCTATTACGCCGAGGCAACGCGCATGAAGGGCGATGCCGGCGAGAACCTGATCGGCCTGCTCGAGCGCCGTCTGGATGCGGTGGTTTACCGTGCCAAGTTCGTGCCAACCGTGTTTGCCGCGCGCCAGTTCGTCAACCATGGCCATGTCAAGGTCAATGGTCGCCGCGTCAACATCCCGAGCTACAAGGTCAAGCCCGGTGATGTGGTCGAGGTCAAGGAAGCCTCGCGCCAGATGCTGCTGGTTCTGGAATCAATCGGCCTCGCCGAGCGCGATGTGCCGGATTACATCCAGGCCGACCATGGCGCC
The DNA here is from genome assembly GCA_051650165.1 of Allobosea sp. Classification (GTDB taxonomy): domain Bacteria; phylum Pseudomonadota; class Alphaproteobacteria; order Rhizobiales; family Beijerinckiaceae; genus Allobosea. The sequence goes on along the minus strand of JBOFIL010000184.1, from coordinate 1,359 downwards.
AAGATGTCCGCCTCCTTCACGCGCGTGCCCACGCTCACAGATGTACCCTATCCGGTGCAGATGGAGCCGAACCTCGTCATCGAGTTCTATTCACGTTGATTTTTCTGGCATTGCCAGAGACGACAAGGCCGCCTCACCGGGCGGCCTTTTTTGTTTGGTGCAGGGTGTGAGACCAAGCGGTGGAGTTCTATCCTGCCCGCGCCAGCCATGCCCTGCTCTGTTCTTGCCCTGCTCTGCTCTTGCCCTGCTCTTGCCCTGCTCTTGCCCTACTCTTGCCCCGCCCTGCTCTTGCCCTGCTGCGGTCTTGCCCGCTAAATCTGCGGCATGACCGACGCTGCTGCCCCAACAGTCAAACCGCCCCGCCCCGCCGTGTTGCATCCCGATGGGAGACTGCGATGCGGCTGGCCCGGGTTTGATCCGGTTTATGTCGAATATCACGATACCGAATGGGGGGTGCCAGAGCGGGATTCACGCGCGCTCTATGAGAAGCTCATCCTTGATGGCTTTCAGGCCGGGCTCTCATGGATCACAATTTTGAGAAAGCGTGAGGCGTTCCGCGCGGCCTTCGCGGGCTTCGCGCCTGAGAAAGTGGCAAGCTTCACGCCCGCCGATGTCGAGCGTCTGCTGCTGGACCCCGGCATTGTGCGCCACCGCGGCAAGATCGAGGGCGCAATCAAGAACGCGCAGGGCTGGATCGCCATCGAGGAGCGCGAGGGGTTTTCACATTACCTCTGGAAGCATTTTGAGGGACGCGCGCAGCAGAACCGCTACCGTGATCAGCGCGACGTGCCGGTACAGACCCCGCTCTCGGCGCGCATCTCGAAAGATCTGAAGAAGGCGGGCTTCACCTTCTGCGGGCCGACGATCGTCTATGCCTTCATGGAGGCCACCGGCTTCTTCAATGATCATCTGGTCGAGTGTTTCCGCCACGATGAATGCGCTGCGCTGGCAGAGGCGTGAGAGATGGCAAAACCGGCGGCAAAAGCATCTGGCACCCCGCGCGCCTGGCAGCGCATGTTGTCCGGCAGGCGGCTCGATCTGCTCGACCCATCCCCACTTGATGTCGAGATCGAGGACATTGCCCATGGGCTTGCGCGCGTCGCACGCTGGAATGGCCAGACCTATGGGCCGCATGCTTTTTCAGTGGCGCAGCATTCGGTGTTCGTGGAGGCCATCGTTGCGCATCTGGCCCCTGCCGCATCACCCCAGCTTCGGCTGATGGCGCTGCTGCATGATGCGCCGGAATATGTGATCGGTGACATTATCTCACCCTTCAAGGCAGCGGTCGGCGAGACCTATAAAACCATCGAGAAACGGCTGATGGCTGCCATTCATCTGCGGTTTTCGCTGCCGCCGGAA
>JBOFIL010000183.1:0-8978 GCA_051650165.1 Allobosea sp. | reverse complement strand
AGGTGGGCTCAACCCCGCTCGGCGCGGCCTTCAAAGGCGTGGAGCGCTGAATCTCGACCTTGATGCCCCAATTATCGAGCAGCTTGGCCACGTTGGGGTATTGCATCAGAACACCGATGGAGCCAACAAGCGCTGTCTGGCGCGCCACGATGCGGTCCGAGGCCAGTGCCGCGATATAGCCGCCTGAGGCCGCAACACCATCGACCACCGCGACAGTCGGCTTGCGTGTATTCAGCTTGCGCAGCGCTTCATACAATGCTTCCGAGCCTGATACCGTGCCGCCGGGGCTGTCGATCTTGATGATGGCGGCAGCGGCATTGCTCTTGGCAATGCGGTCGATCATTTCGAGGGTACGCTTCTCGCCCGTGATGACACCAGACACTGTGATGCGCGCAATGTGGCGTGTATCGAGCGCTGTGCCGGCCCTGTCTCCTGCGATTCGCCAGCCAATGGCGGCCAGGGCAACAAGTCCGGCCATCGCTGCCAGCCCGCGCCAGAGCGAGAGCTTGCGGCGAATGCGGCGGCGGTCTGCAAGAAGGTCAGCATCATGCGGCATGGCTGTTACCTAGCCAGCGCGGGGGATCACTGCAAGCCATGTTTGCTTCTAAAAGTCAGTGGCCTGCACGCTGCACGACAGATTTCACGGCAGCATGCAAAGAAAAACCCTGCGCAGGTTGCCCCGCGCAGGGTTGTCAGTTCTGGTTCATGCCGGGCCGGAGCCCGACGTGAAAACCTCACTTCTTGTCGCCGGCTTTCTTCAGCGCAGCGCCGAGAATGTCGCCAAGCGAAGCGCCTGAGTCGGACGAGCCGAACTGCGCGATCGCTTCTTTTTCTTCGGCCATCTCAAGTGCCTTGATCGAGACCTGCACCTTGTGCGCCTTGCGGTCGAACATGATGACGCGGGCATCGACCTTTTCGCCAACGGCGAAGCGCTCGGGGCGCTGGTCGGCACGGTCGCGGGCCAGATCAGCACGCTTGATGAAGCTGGTGAGATCGGTGCCGACGAGCTTGACCTCAAGGCCGCCCTCATTGACGCCTGTGATCTCGCAGGTGACGACCTGGTTCTTCTTCAGCTCGCCTGCATCGGCGAATGGATCGCCCTGCACCTGCTTGATGCCAAGCGAGATGCGCTCCTTTTCGACATCGACGTCAAGAACGACGGCATTGACCATGTCGCCCTTCTTGAACTCCTCGATGACCTGCTCGCCCGGGCGCTGCCAGTCGAGATCGGAGAGGTGCACCATGCCGTCAATGTCGCCTTCCATGCCCAGGAACAGGCCGAACTCGGTCTTGTTCTTGACCTCGCCCTCGACCGTGGAACCAACAGGATGCTTCTCGGCGAAGACCTCCCACGGGTTGCGCATGGTCTGCTTGAGGCCGAGCGAAATGCGTCGCTTGACCTGATCGACCTCAAGGATCGAGACCTCAACCTCCTGCGAGGAGGAGACGATCTTGCCCGGATGGACGTTCTTCTTGGTCCAGCTCATCTCGGAGACGTGGATGAGGCCTTCAATGCCCGGCTCCAGTTCCACGAACGCACCGTAATCGGTGATGTTGGTGACGCGGCCCTTGAGCTTGCCATCAACCGGATAACGGGCGGCGATGCCCTCCCACGGGTCGGCAAGCAGCTGCTTGATGCCAAGCGAGATGCGGTGCGTTTCCTGGTTGATCTTGATGATCTTGACCTTGACCGACTGGCCGATGGTCACGACTTCTGACGGGTGGTTGACGCGGCGCCAGGCCATGTCGGTGACATGGAGCAGGCCATCAATGCCGCCCAGATCAACGAACGCACCATATTCGGTGATGTTCTTGACCACGCCATCCGTGACCTGGCCCTCTTCGAGCGAAGCCACCAGCTCCGAGCGGGCCTCGGCGCGGGTCTCTTCCAGCACGGTGCGGCGCGAGACCACGATGTTGCCGCGGCGGCGATCCATTTTCAGGATCTCGAACGGCTGCGGCGTGACCATGAGCGGACCGACATCGCGGATCGGGCGGATGTCCACCTGGCTGCGCGGCAGGAAGGCGACAGCGCCGTCGAGATCGACAGTGTAGCCACCCTTCACGGTGTTGAAGATCGTGCCCATCACCTTCTCGCGTGCCTCGTAGGCGCGCTCGAGCTTGACCCAGCTCTCCTCGCGGCGGGCCTTGTCGCGGCTGATGACAGCTTCGCCCAACGCATTCTCGACACGATCGAGATAGACCTCGACCTCATCGCCGACCTTGATGGTCTGGTCCCGGTTCGGGCCCATGAATTCCTTGAGTGCGACACGGCCTTCGGTCTTGAGGCCGATGTCGATGATCGCGACATCTTTCTCGATGCCGACGACCTTGCCCTTCACCACGGCGCCTTCCTGGACATCATTGGTCAGGAAGCTTTCCTGCAGCATGGCTGCAAAATCTTCGCGGGAGGGATTGTAGGTAGAGGTTGCCATAATTGCTCCTTCAGCCCCGTAACGCATTTGCGTCCGGGCGCTATCACGCCGGGTTGGGATGGATGATCCGCGAATTCTGGCGGTTAGCCCTGATGGTTGGGATTTTCATGGCAAGCGCATCAGCACCAGCCTGAAGCCATCAAATGGGCAGTTCGCCGGGCAAAGCGACGGGATAACCCGCCTTCTCTCCCGGCCGGCGCGTCTTGTCAGACCACCAGCATCGCGTCTCCCGAAAGCTCACGCTCTCAGGATGCCGGCGCTATAGGGGAAAACGCGCGTGGCGGCAAGGTGCCACGCTGCTCCTCACGCCGCCTTGGCCCCTACCCCGCCATCATGCACATGGCAGGCGGCGATGTGGCCGGGCGCGATCTCCTTGATGCGCGGGCGCTCGCCCACGCAGCGTGGGCCAGCCAGCGGGCAGCGCGGATGGAAATGACAGCCGGTGGGAGGATGCAGCGGCGAGGGGATTTCGCCCTTGAGAGGCGCAAATGTCTTTTTGCGGGAGCTAAGCGTCGGCACATTGGCGAGCAGGGCCTGCGCATAGGGGTGCTGCGGCCCGCGCCCGAACAGGTCCGACGCCTTTGCGGCCTCCACCACGCGGCCAAGATACATGATCACCACGCGGTCCGAGAGATGCCGCACCACACCGAGGTCATGGCTGATGAAGAGATAGGTGAGGCCCATCTCCTCGCGCAGTTTCATGAACAGGTTGAGCACCTGCGCCTGGATCGAGACATCGAGCGCTGCAACGCTCTCGTCGCAGACAAGGAATTCCGGCTTGACCGCCAGCGCGCGCGCAATACCGATGCGCGCCCGTTGCCCACCAGAGAACTGGTGCGGGAAGCGGCGGCGATAGGTCGGGTCGAGGCCCACCTTGCCCATCACTTCCTCAACATAGGCCTCCTGGCTCTCCTTGCTGACAATGCCATGCACGAGCGGCGCTTCGCCGATAATGTCCTTCACCCGCATGCGCGGATTGAGCGAGGACATCGGGTCCTGGAAGATCATCTGGATGGCGAGCGTCGCGGCCTTGCGCTCCTGCGGGCTCTGGCCTGCGACGGGCTTGCCGCACCAGAACATCTCTCCTGCTGAGGGCGGGTGAATGCCGGCAACAACACGTCCTAACGTGGACTTGCCGCAACCGGATTCGCCGACCAGCCCCACCACCTCGCCCTTGGCGATGGCAAGATCGACGCCGTCAACGGCATGGACCACCTGCTCGCGGTTGGTTGCGCCGAAAACATTGGCAAGCTTGGCGGCGGCATCAAGCGGCTTGACGAAGCGCTTCGAGACATCGCGCAGTTCGAGAATGGGCGTGCTGGATTTATCGTTCATGCGGCAGCCCCTTGCGCGCCAATTTTTGGGCGTCCGAGTGGATGGTGACAGCGCGCTTCGCGCAAGGGCCCGAAGGATGTGATCGCAGGCGCAGATGCGATGCAGTCAGCATCCGCATGCTCGCATCGCGGCGCGAAGGGGCAGCCTTGCGGGAGGCGCGCCAGAGAGGGCGTCGCACCCGGAATTTGACGCAGCGGTTGGCCGGGTGTGCCGGCGCTGGGCAGCGAGCGCATCAGCCCATCGGTGTAAGGATGAAGGGCGCTATCCAGCACCGCATCGACCGGCCCCTGCTCGACGATGCGCCCGGCATACATCACCGCCACACGGTCCGCGAGGCCGGCGACGACGGCGAGATCATGCGTGATCCAGATCAGCGCCGTGCCGGTCTCGGCGCAGAGCTGCTGCATCTCAGCCAAAATCTGGCTCTGGATCGTCACATCGAGCGCGGTCGTCGGCTCGTCGCAGACGATTAGTGGCGGCGAGTGCAGAAGCGCGATCGCGATTGCGACGCGCTGCCGCATGCCGCCGGAAAACTGGTGCGGATAGGCGGACAGGCGCTCTTCGGGTGAGGGAATACCAACACGGGCCAGCGCGGCACGGCAGCGCTCGCGGGCCGCCTTCTCGCTGACCTTGTCATGCGCCAGCACAGCCTCGATCATCTGCGTGTCGATGCGCAGCACCGGGTTCAGCGTCATCATCGGGTCCTGGAAGATCATCGCGATCTTGCGGCCCCTCAGGCTTCGCATCTCGTCTTCGGTCTTGCCGGTGATCTCTTCGCCATCAAGCTTGATCGAGCCTTCGACAATGCGCCCCGGCGCATCGACGAGGCCCATGATCGAGAAGCCGGTGACGGATTTGCCCGAGCCGGACTCGCCGACCAACCCCAGCACCTCGCCGCGATTGACATGGAACGAGACGTCATCGACCGACTTCACCACGCCATCGCGCGTGAAGAAATGCGTGCGCAGCCCGGAGACGTCGAGAACGGGAGTGATCATGGAAAATCTCCTTGCCCCCCTCTCCCCGCTTGCGGGGTGAGGGTTGGGGTGAGGGGGCCTTGTGAGGAGGGCAGACTTGCTATGCCCCTCATCCCACCCTTCTCCCCGCAAGCGGGGAGAAGGAGCAGCAGCGCGCTTGATCTCATTTTTCAAGCCTTGGGTTCAGCACATCGCGCATACGGTCACCCACCAGGTTGATCGAGACGATGGTGGCGAGCAGGGCAATGCCGGGGAACACCGAGATCCAGTAGGCGCCGGAAAGCATGTACTGGAAGCCGTTGGCGATCAGCACACCCAGCGAAGGCTCCGTTTGTGGCAGGCCAACGCCGAGAAAGGAGAGGGTGGCTTCCAGCGAAATGGCGTGCGCGGTCTGCACTGTGGCGATGACAATCACGGGCGCAAGGCAATTGGGCAGGATATGGCCGAACACCGTGCGGGCATGGGAAAGGCCAAGAGATTGAGCGGCCTCGACATATTCTTTCCGCCGCTCCACCAACGCCGAGCCGCGCACTGTGCGGGCGTAATAGGCCCATTGCACGATGACGAGCGCGAGAATGATCTTGTCGACACCCTTGCCGAGGATCGAGACAAGAATGAGCGCGACCAGCACCGCCGGCAGCGACAGTTGCAGATCGACAATGCGCATGATGATGCTCTCGGTGCGCCCGCCCGCATAGGCCGCGATCAGGCCAACCACCATGCCGAGCGTTGCCGCAATGACGCCAGACACCGCCCCCACCATCAGCGAGATGCGCAAGCCGTAGAGCATGCCAGACCACAGATCGCGCCCGACGCCATCAGAGCCCAGCCACATCTTGAAGCCATCGCCAGCAAGAGTGCCGGGCGGTTGCTTGGAATCCATCAGGTCGACCTTGGCAAGGTCATAGGGGTTTTGTGGCGCGATCAGCGGCGCGGCCAATGCAGCGAGAACGATAATCGAGAACAGGATCAGGCCGAACACAGCCGTGCGGTCTTCCAGAAAGCTGCGCACAATGCGGCGCAGCGGCGTCTCTTCTTTCACCTGCGGCAAGGCAGCGGCGGGCGTAGCAGATTGCGTGCTCATGCTTTTGCTTCCGTGAGGCGCACGCGGGGGTCGAGCGCGGAATAGACAAGGTCAACCAGCAGGTTGATGACAACGAACAGCACCACCACCACCATGACATAGGCGACGATCACTGGCCGATCGAGCCGCTGGATAGCTTCAAGCAGCAGCTTGCCCATGCCGGGCCATGCAAAGATCGTCTCCGTCACCACAGAGAAGGCAACGAGCGAGCCGAATTCGAGGCCTACAACGGTCACGATGGGGATCATGATGTTCTTGAGGATATGCACGCCGATGATGCGCCGCTGCGAGAGCCCCTTGGCGCGCGCGAATTTCACATAGTCCATAAGTGCCGCCTCCCGCGCACCGGCGCGGGCCAGGCGGATGACAAGCGAGATCTTGAGCAGCGCGAGGTTCAGCGCAGGCAGGGCAATGTGTTGCCAGCCTTTCAGCGATGTGAGTGAGGTTTCGATGCCGAATATCACTGATGTCGGGCCGCGCCCGGTGGCGGGCAACCAGCCAAGCTGCACGGCAAACAGCAAGATCAGCATCAGGCCGACCCAGAATGTCGGCAGGGAAAATCCGAGAATCGACACCGCCATGATGCCGCGCGAGAGCCGCGAATCCGGCTTGAGGCCCGCATAGAGGCCAAGCGGCAGGCCGATCACGATCGCCATCACCAGCGCGACCAGCGCCAGTTCCAGTGTGGCAGGCATGCGTGAGAGAATGAGCTTGATGGCCGGCTCGCCATGCACGAATGAGCTGCCAAGGTCGCCCGTCGCCGCACCCTTGAGGAAGAAGAAGAACTGCTCCCAGATCGGGCGGTCCAACCCGAGGCTCTTGGCCGTCGCCTCAATGGCGTTCTGGTCCATCTCCGGCGAGACTAGCAGCCAGATGGGATCCCCCACCACATTCACGCCGAAGAAAACAATCACCACCATCGCAAAGATGACGAAGAACGCCTGGGCAATCCGCCGGAACACAAAGGCTAACATCGGCATGTTCCTGGTGGGGAGGGTGGCAGGCTCATATGGAAAAAGGGCGGCGGAGGAATGTGTCCGCCGCCGCCCTCAATGATTACCTGCGGCTGATGCCGGTCGGCAGCGTGTACTCATCGGCGCGCGGCACCATTTTCACGTTCTTGCGGATAGCCCAGGTGTTGAGCTGGTAATGCGATGGGATGATGCCGACATCGTTGAAGGCCATCTCGGAGGCCTCGCCCAGCAGGGCCTCGCGCTTGGCGTCGTCCACGGTGGCGAGCGCCTCTTCAACCTTGGCGTCGAAAGCCGGGTTGGAATAGCGCCCGCGATTGGCCGCGCCCGTGCCCTTGGCGCGGTCGAATGTGCCAAGCAGTGCGCGCAGCGAGCCGGATGTTTCGCCGGTGCCAGCGCCCCAGCCCACCAGAATGAACGAGAATTCCGGCGTGTTGTTGGGCCCACCAGTGGAACCGCGCGTGAAGAAGTTAGCGGGTGGCAGCGTCTCGATCTCGATCTCGAGGCCGAGGCGCGTGAACATCTGCGCAGCGGCTTCGATGATCTTGGTGTCGTTGACATAGCGCCCATTGGGGCCATGCATCTTCATCTTGAAGCCGTTGGGGTATCCCGCATCTGCGAGCAGCTTCTTGGCACCATCAAGGTTGAAGGCGGTTGGCTGGAGCTTCTTCGAGGTGCCGAAGAAGCTCTTGGCCAGAACCTGCTCGGCCGGCACGGCCTCGCCTTCCATAATGCGGTCAACAATCGCCGGGCGGTTCAGCGCCATGGAGAGCGCCTGCCTCACGCGCAAATCACGCAGCGGGTTCTTGATCTTGGAGCCATCCTTGGCGGTGATGAACGGGCTCTCCTCACGGAAGTGATCCATGTGGAAATAGATCACGCGGTTGGAGAGCGTTGAAACAACCTCAAGATTGGCGTCGCTTTTCAGGCGCTTGGCATCGGCGGGCGGCACTGCTTCGATCACATCGACATCACCGGCCAGAAGCGCGGCGACGCGTGTCGGGGCGGAGGTGAGGAAACGGAAGGTGACCTTTTCCCAGTTGGCCTTAGGGCCCCAGAATGCATCGTTGCGCACCATTGTGATGCGGTCGCCGGGTTTGAACTCAGCGAATTTGAACGGACCCGTGCCGCCCTGGCATTTGGTGGCGTTGAAATCCTCGGTCGTTGTCTCGGCGCAGGCTTTGGAGATGATGCCGAAAGTCGAGAGATTTGTCGGCACCAGCGGTGCGGGTGCGGCAGTCTTCACATGCAGCGTGTGGCTGTCTATCTTTTCGAAGCTCATGCCAGTGATGAAGGGTGTGAAGCTGGATGGGGATTTTGGCACATTCGGCAGGCGCTTGAATGTGGCGAGCGCGTCATCCGCCGTGAACTCAGAACCATCGAAGAACTTGACGCCCTTGCGCAGCTTGATTTCCCAGGTTGTGTCGTTGATCGTCTTCCAGCTCTCGGCGAGCGCAGGGATCAGTTTTTGGGTTTCATCCTGGTTGATGAGCGGCTGGAATACCTCGCGTGACAACATGTTGTTGGGGCCGAGGTTGTGATAGTGCGGATCAATCGAGCTGGGCTCTGATGCAAACCCGATCTTGAGCTCCTGCGCCGCAGCGGGGGCCACCAGTGATGGCGCGGCGGTGGTGAGTGCGGCCAGCGCAATTGCGCCCCAGAACTGATGCTTCATAAAATCTGTCCTCCCAGACAATGCTCTTGTTCGCTGCATTTTGGCGCGAGCGGATGCGTTTGGCGAGTCTGATAATTCCACTCTTTTGGCTGACCGCGCAAAGCTCAGCGCCCATCGCGGCCAGCAATACTTGACGTCAGAGTGACATGCGATCACATTATTGACCATGGCAAATTCAATAACATAAATGAATAGAGCTATGACAGGAAACCGGACAGGCACCCGACCTGACCCAACCGACGATACACGTGGCCATCAGCCCTCCTTGCGCGAGCTGGAGGTGCTGCGTGCGATGATTGCCAGCCGCAAGACGATTGCGGCGGCGCATCTTCTGGGCATCTCGCAGCCGGCGGTATCGCGCGCCATAGCCTCGCTGGAGGCGCGCATTGGCCGCTCGCTATTCAGCCGCGATGGCGGGCGGCTGACACCGACGGCAGATGCCTTCGCGCTGGAGGCCGAGGCAGGCACCATCTTCGATGCGCTGGACCGCCTGACCCATTG
>JBOFIL010000182.1:0-1786 GCA_051650165.1 Allobosea sp. | reverse complement strand
GGAATTCGCCAACCCGCGCAATGCAGCTGCGGGCTCCTTGCGCCAGCTTGACTCCAGCATCACGGCGAAGCGCCCCTTGCGCTTCTTTGCCTATGCGTGGGGTGAGATTGTTTGGGGGTGGGGCGTTGCCAGTGCTGCTGATCCTCCCTCCCCCCGCGCTAGCGGCGGGGAGGGATCGAGGGTGGGGGGTGATGCCGACGATGTTGTCGAAGTTTCCCCCCACCCCTCACCCCTCCCCGCCGCAAGCGGGGGGAGGGGGATAACCGGCAGTGTGGTTATTCCTCCCACCCAGACCGCCATGATCGCGTGGTTCTCCTCGCTCGGCTTTCAGGTCAACAGCCTCGCCATAGCTTGCGCCAATCCCGATGAGATGCTGGCGCATTACCGGCTGATCGAGAGCCAGCGGGCGAGCCTTGGCTATGATATTGACGGCGTGGTCTACAAGGTGGACCGGCTGGATCTGCGCGAGCGGCTGGGTTTCGTCGCGCGCTCGCCCCGCTGGGCCATTGCGCACAAGTTTCCCGCCGAGCAGGCGACCACGACGCTGGAGGCCATCGACATCCAGATTGGCCGCACCGGCGCGCTGACGCCTGTAGCAAGGCTCAAGCCTGTCACGGTCGGCGGCGTGGTGGTGACCAATGCCACGCTGCACAATGCGGATGAGATCGCGCGGCTGGATGTGCGTGTGGGCGATACTGTCACGGTGCAGCGGGCGGGTGATGTGATCCCGCAGATCGTCAATGTGCTGCTGGATCAACGCCCGGAAGACACGCAGACTTACGCTTTCCCGCATGTCTGCCCCTGCGAGCTGGCGACACCTGTGGTGCAGGAGGAGACGGCCTCCGGCTAAAAAACGAAGGTGCGGCGCTGCTCGGGCGAATTCGCCTGCCCGCATCAGCGCATTGAGCATCTCAGGCATTTCGTCTCGCGCCGCGCCTTCGACATTGAAGGCCTGGGCGAAAAGCAGATCGAGTTCTTCTATGGCAATGGCCTGATCCGCCAGCCGGCTGACATCTTTACATTGCAGGCGCGCGACGAGGCCCCCGGCAATCTCCAGCGCATCAGGAACTATGAGGGCTTTGGCGAAACCTCGGCCGGCAAGCTGTTCGAGGCCATTGCGGCGCGGCGAACCATCGCATTGGAGCGCTTCATCTATGCGCTAGGCATCCGCCATGTTGGCGAGACGACGGCGAAGGCGCTGGCGCGGGGCTATGGCGACTGGCCGGGGTTCGAGGCGGCGGCGCTTGCCATCGCTGCCGGTGATGCGCAAGCGCGCGAAGAGATGGATGCGATTGATCAAATCGGCGAGACAGTGGTGGAGGCTGTCGGCGCTTTCTTCAATGAGCCGCATAACCGCGCATTGGTCGAGGCGCTTGCCACTGAACTCACCATTCTTCCGGCAGAGAAGCCGACCGCGTCGTCTCCCGTTTCCGGCAAAACCGTGGTGTTCACCGGCTCGCTGGAGCGCATGACGCGCGATGAGGCGAAAGCCATGGCCGAGCGGCTGGGCGCGAAGGTCTCCGGTTCGGTCTCGAAGAAGACCGATCTGGTGGTGGCCGGGCCGGGGGCTGGCTCCAAGCTGAAGGACGCCGCCGCGCTTGGCATCGAGGTGATCGACGAGGTCACCTGGCTGGAGCGGGTGGGGGGGTGAGCGCTCTTTCCCTCTCCCCTTGCGGGAGAGGGTGGTTTGGCGTCAGCCAAACCGGGTGAGGGGTTGCGCTTGTCAGGCTTACCTAGGTTTACCCCTCATCCGGCTGCTGCGCAGCCACCTTCTCCCGCAAGGGGG
>JBOFIL010000181.1:0-1985 GCA_051650165.1 Allobosea sp. | reverse complement strand
CGCCCTGCGCCACGAGCTGCTGGACCTCGCTCACCACCTCGCCCATGGCGCGTGAGCGGGAATTGCCGCGCCCGAAGGGAATGACGCAGAAGGTGCAGCGATGGTCGCAGCCATTCTGCACCTGCAAAAACGCCCGCGTATGTTCGCGGAAGGCATGAGCCATATGAGGCGCGATCTCCCGCGCTGCCATGATGTCCGAGACGAGCATTTTATCGGCGCGAGCTTCGGCCAGGCCAAAGCTGTTGGAGGTTTTCAACTGCCGCCACACCGCGACATCGCCCTTCTCAGCATTGCCAAGCACCAGCGAGACTTCCGCCATATCAGCGAAGGTTTCCGGCTCGATTTGCGCGGCGCAGCCTGTGACCACAATGCGCGCCTCTGGTCTTTCACGCCCCAGCTTTCGGATGGTTTTTCGTGCCTGCCGCACCGCCTCGCTGGTCACGGCGCAGGTGTTGACGATGACAACATCCTGGTGGCCCGCTTGGTTGAATCCCGCCTCTTCGGCGCGGGCGCGCATGGCCTCGCTCTCGGCGATGTTCAGCCGGCAACCGAGGGTGAGGACGGAGACGGTCATATTATTCTTCGCACGCCGCGCCTCACGCTGCATGCCCCTCGAACATCAGCGGATCGAACACACCCTCATGCTCAAGTTCCACAGGGCCGCTCATCAGCACATGGTTGTCGGCCTCGCGCCATTCGATCAGCAAATCGCCGCCCGGAAGCGTCACGCGCGCCTTGCGGTCGCTCAGGTCTCGCCGCACGGCAGCAACCAGCGCGGCACACGCACCTGAACCGCAGGCGCGTGTGAGGCCCGCTCCGCGCTCCCAGACGCGCAATATTATATGATCCCGCGCCGGTGTCGCCGCGAGGCTGATATTGGCGCGTTCGGGGAAAATAGGGTGGTTCTCCAGCATCGGTCCGATGCGGGAGAGATCATACGCATATGGGTCGGCCACGAAGAACACCGCATGCGGATTGCCCATGTTGACCGCGCCCGGCGTGTGCAGGATCGGCGCATCGATGGGGCCGATCTGCAACTCGATGCCGCTCGTGTCATGGAACGGGTCGCGCGTCGGGATCTGATCCCAGCGCAGGCGCGGTGCGCCCATATCCACCGTGAATTCGAGCGGGGCATTGCGGGTGGTGGCCAGCTTGCCGGCGCGGGTCTCGATAGTAAGGCTGGTCTTGCCGCGCGCGGACCCCATTTCGGCATCTTCCGTGAGCGCCCAGGCGACACAGCGCGTGCCGTTGCCGCAGGCGGAGCTCTCCGAGCCATCCGTGTTGTAGATCAGCACAAACACATCCGCGCCCGGTTTCGCGTCATGCAGAACCATGAGTTGGTCGAAGCGCGATGCGGGCTCACTAGCGATGGCGCGCGCTTCTTCAGCCGTCACGGTGTGGCGGCTGCCGCGCAGGTCGAGCACGGTGATCTCATTGCCGTGGCCGTTCATCTTGAGGAAGCGCCGGCCGGCGAGGGGGGAGAAGGCGGGGGAGGAGAAGGGCTGGTTCATCAGACGGTCATGTTGTTGCGGGTCAATTCGGCATATGGGCCAAATCATGAGATTTCGCCAGCCTGCCTCTCGCACGCAAGCCCAAGCGCAACTATCTTAACGTCACCGATTCCGCTTTCGCCGAGGACAGCGCCATGGCCCGCATCACAGCCCTTGCCGCCGCCTTAGTCATTCTTTCCGGAATGGCGCATGCCCAGACCTCAATCGTTCCGGGCCAGACGCCGCCATCAGGCGCTGGCACGGGCACTGTCGAGGCCCAGCCGCTCAGCCCGCCGCCTGGCGTGGCTCCGGTCGTTCCTGCGCCAGATCAAAAGCTGGCAGAGCCGACACCGCCAGCGGCTACTGCGCCTCCCGTTACTTCGCCGGCCGCCCCGCCAGCTACAGCAACGCCAGCTCCTGCTGCACCTGCCACTGCCGCCCAGCCAGCTGACCCCAATGCGACTTTGGCCGGCAAACCGGGCGACATCGGCAATG
>JBOFIL010000180.1:0-5519 GCA_051650165.1 Allobosea sp. | reverse complement strand
CCAGCGCACGGAACGGCGGCGCGTCCTCCTTCAGCTCCGCGGCCATCCAGTTGGAAATCGCGGCGTCGTATGCGGCGGTGCGTGCATAGGCCTTTTGCGCGAGCTTGCGGCGAAGCGTCAGCGTTACCGCACCTTGATGCGCGGTCATGTCATCAAGGATGGCGGCATAATCGGCGGTCTCGACCACGACTGCGACATCGTTGTGGTTCTTGGCGGCGGCGCGGATCATCGCCGGCCCGCCAATATCGATGTTCTCGATGCAATCATCCCAGGGTTTGCCCGCAGCGACCGTCGCCTCGAACGGGTACAGGTTCACCACCAGGAGATCGATCGGCTCGATGCCATGCGAGAGCATGGCGGCCTGATGCTCCGGGTGCGAGCGGATGGCGAGCAGGCCGCCATGCACCTTGGGGTGCAGCGTCTTGACGCGGCCATCCATCATTTCCGGAAAGCCGGTGAGCTCCGAGACATCCGTGACCTCAAGGCCTGCTTCGGCGATGGCCTTGGCGGTGCCGCCGGTCGAGACCAGCGCCACACCCTGACGGGACAGCGCGCGGGCAAAATCAATCAGACCTGTCTTGTCGGAAACGGAAAGAAGGGCGCGGGTGATGCGCCGTGTCTCTTGCGGCATGGGGCGGTCCAGTTGGGCTAGGCTGGCGGCGGCGTTGCGCATGCGCAAGTCAGGATCGGCCAACCAGGATCAGGGCGGGATTGCATTCCCGCGCCCGTTAGCACGCCAAGGCATCAGGTGGAAATAGCGGTAAACTCAAGGATTCACAGCAGTTGCGGCAATGCGTCATTCGATTGCCGCTCAAGCCGCCATTTGATGGCCGCTGATCGACGCGCGCTGAAGGCAATGGTGAGCTGCTTGCTGCGGCGCGGGCCATCGGGGCCGGCCAGAAACAGACTTTCTTCGATGTGCAGTGCCAAGCCTTCGCAGCGAAACACCCAGCTTTCATCGCCCAGCGTGAGCAAGGCGCTTTTGCCGTCCTGCCGGGCTGTGGCATGCACCAGTGGATGGAGATGGAAGCGGATGATGCCGGGCACATCTGCCGCAGCCTCTCCGAGAAGCTCATCACGCCCTGTCAGTTGCCGTCCATCCGGGCCAAGGGTGAGAACCCTGCGATGCATGAAGCCTGTCGCGGCCTTCCACCCATCATGGCTGGCATCGAGGGTTACCCCGTCATCACTGGCGCGGCGTTCATGCGTGACCTCGCTTGCGCCCCCCGTGAGCAGCGTTTCGCCGCCAATGCCGATGAAGCTGCCGCAATCCTCGCCATTCAGGGCAAGTGTCGAATGCGCAGCGGTATAGCGGCTGGCAAGCTGAAGCGCCGGCGCGGAGTGTTGCGGCAGGCCGCAATTGACGATGATGCGGTTGCGACTGGAGGAGAACTCGAATGACAGCGGCCCGGCGCAGGCCTCCCGCGCGCTCGCCACATCAGGCACTGCGCCAATGTCAGCGATGAGGATGGCTGCGCCAGCTTCAAGCCGCACATAGCCGGAATAGGGCGCATCGGTCATGGGTCGCCCGCGCACATCATCATAGGCGATGAGTGTTGCGAGCGTATCGGGCTGCGTCGCGCCCATGCCGTTGAACAGCGCAAGCGTGCCGTCGCCATGCCGGAACAGGCGCAGATGCGGCATCATCCGGTCAATGGCGGCTGTCAACGCTCGTGGCTGCTCAAGGCCTTGCGCGCCATACAGCACCCGGAGCGGCAACAGATCGAGCAGCAGCTCGACCAGAAGGCGTGGGTTACGGCTGCAATGGCCGCCATCGGGCAAAACTTGCCAATTCAGCTCCTGCGAGAGGCGCTTGGTGGCTGTGCGCTGCAGCCGCTCCGCCTTGTCGAGACAGAGCCCGGCATAGGCGCAGCCAATGGCGGCTGCGAGCCGGTCGCGTTCATTGAGGCCATCGTCCATGTCAATGGAGAGGCGCCGTGCCGTCTCGCCAATATGCCGCACGAAGCGCTGATAGAAGCCGTGGTCAGCCCCTTCCAGGATCATGCCGGCATTGCTGGCCAGCGCGATCAGCCGCCGGCTCATGATCAGTGGCTGGCGGGCCACTTCGCCGCGGTCATGCTGCCTGCGAAGAAAATCATCGACCAGAGAGCGGGCATTGGCGCGCGAAAGCGCGGTGTCTGCCGCACGCAGATGCCTGAGCCAGCCCAGACCCATCAATGCTTCCGACCAGGCAAGACTTGGCGCGATGGCATCAAAGGGAGATGCGCCGCCTGTCGAGACAGCATGGCCGGAAAAGACATAATGTCCGCCATAAATATCCGCTGCAACCGTGGGGTCAGCCGTGCGCAGATCTTGCGGCGTCAGGGTCAGGCGGCTGGCATTGCGGGCGAATTTGGATGTTGCGTAATGGCGCGCAAGCGAAAGATTGCGGCGCGCACGGCGCAACGCATTCACGAGCGCAAGGCGTGTCATGCCAAGCTTGTCAGCGCTCTTTGCCAATCAATCATCCCCGGATTGGACCGGATGCATGGCAGACCTTGCACCGATCCATATCAGCGAGAATCACTTACCCCGCCTTTTTCCTTCATAGCTTGATGAGACGCATTGCGTAAAATCCTGCCCAGCCCGCCTGACGCGGCGTTTCATGCGGCAATTGGTCCGGCCTCGTTCGCAGTTCACCCAGTGGCGTGATGGCATCTGCCAGGCCGCCAACCTCATCGGGCATGATGGGAGACAGGCGCACATCGCTCCGGCGCGCCAGCAGCGCCTGCAATTGAACTTCGCCCTCTTCGGGCTCCAGCGAGCAGGTGCAGAATACGATGGTGCCGCCGGGTTTCGTGAGCGCGATGGCATTGTCGATCAGCCGGGTCTGGAGCGAAGCCAGCTTCTCGATGTCGGCTTCGGTCTTGGTCCATGCCACATCAGGGTGGCGGCGCATGGTGCCGGTCGAGGTGCAGGGCGCATCAACCAGCACGGCATCGAAGGGCTCTGCCTGCCATTTGGCGGCATCGGCGATGATGATCTCGGCTGACAGATTTGTGCGGGTGAGATTGCGGCGGAGTTGCTCCATGCGCGGGGCCGAGCGATCAACCGCCGTGATATGCGCGCCCATGGCTGCCAGTTGCATGGTCTTTCCGCCCGGTGCGGCGCACAGATCCGCAATACGCTGCTCAGGTTTCGCGCCGATCAGCAATGCGGGCAAGGCGGCAGCAGCATCTTGCACCCACCACGCGCCTTCCTCATAGCCAGGCAATGTCTCGATCGAGGCGTGGCTCTCCAGCCTGAGATTTCCTCCCGGCAAAAGGCGCGCGCCGAGCTTTTCGGCCCAGCCTGCCGCATCAGCCTTCACGGTGATGTCGAGCGTCGGTTCATGGCGCTGCGCGGCAGCCATGGCGGCGGCGATTGCCTCGCCATAATGCCGGACCCAGCGGGCAGCCAGCCAGGGCGGCAGATCGCGCAGCGGGTCAGCCTCGGCATCGGCCAGGATCTCGCTCTTCTCGCGGGAAATGCGGCGCAGCACGGCATTGACGAAGCCGCGCTTGTGGGCATCGCGCTCGCTTTCGCCGACCAGCGTCACCGCGCAATCGACGGCAGCGTGGTCCGGCACATCCATGAACAGGATTTGCGCCACTGCGGTCACCAGCAGCGCCTCCATGCGTTCCCCGCCGGCTGCAAAACCCTGCGCCATGCGTGCGCGCAAGGCCTGCCGGATCGTGCCAAGGCGGCGGAAACTGACCAGTGAAATGGCGCGCACGAGGCCAAGGTCGCGCTCATCAAGCCCTGAAACCAGCCGTGACAGGCAATCCTCTATCGATTGCCCGGAGCGCAGCACCTCTTCGAACAATGCTGCTGCGGCAGCGCGGCTTTGCAGCGCATTCTCAGGAACGTTGCGCGCCGGTTCAGCGGGCTCCGCTTCGGTGGAGCGTGCACGGCGTTGTGGTTTCTGGCGTGAAGGGGTCCGGGAAGCCGGGCGAGAATACGAGTCTGATGTCATGAGGGGGCATTAGAGCATGCTGCGAAAAAGTGGAAACCGGTTTTTCGTTCCAGGCATCCGCTGGATGATTGATCCTGATCATTTTGCGTTTGGCGGTACTATCAAACGCAACCGATCAGCCCCAAGGCCCCTGCCGTGTCGTGTTCTGCCCGCCATGTCCCCATGGGCCTGATGCGTGGGCCTGCATCGGCATGCCGCGCCCAATGCCCATGGCGGCAGCCTGGTCCATCAGTGCAGCGATGCGGTTATTGGTGTTGGGGTGCGTCGAAAACAGATTGTCGATGCCGCCGGCTGTGAGCGGGTTGATGATGAACATGTGCGCGGTGGCGGGGTGGCGCTCGGCATTTTCGCTGGGTGTATGCGCGACGCCGCCAGCGATCTTGGCCAGCGCATCGGCTAGCCAGACCGGATTGCCGCAAATCTCGGCACCCAGCTTGTCGGCCTCGTATTCGCGCGAGCGGCTCACCGCCATCTGGATCACCATGGCCGCCATCGGCGCAAGAATGGCGATGAGGATCGAGATGATGGGGTTGCGCCGCTCGCCGCCGCCAAAGAACATGCCGAAGGTGGTGATGGACGAGATCGCGCCGGCGATGCTGGCCGTGATGGTCATGGTCAGCGTGTCGTAATTCTTGATATGCGCCAGCTCATGCGCCATCACGCCGGCCATCTCTTCATATGTCAGCGTCTGGAGAATGCCCGTGGTGGCCGCGACCGCCGCGTTCTGTGGGTTGCGCCCGGTGGCAAAGGCATTGGGCTGCGCGTCATCGATCAGATACACGCGTGGCATCGGCATATTGGCGCGGCTAGCGAGATCGCGCACCATGCCATACAGCTCCGGCGCGGTGCGCTCATCCACCTCCTGCGCATTGTGGGCCGCGAGCGCCATCCTGTCCGAGTTCCAATAGCTGAACAGGTTGGTCATCAAGCCAATCGCCAGCGCGATCATCATCCCGGCTTGCCCGCCCAACAGGAAACCGACCACGCCGAACAGGCCCATCAGGCCAGCCAGCAAAATCGCAGTGCGCATATAATTCATGGCTTGGTTCTCCGCAGATGGCGGCAATTGCACATTGAGGGTTCAAACGCGCGCCCAAGGGATTATATGGGATGCCATAAGCCACTTCGCCAAGGTTTTGGGCGATCTGTATTGCAGCATATTCTCAGGAGCAGGCAAAACCTCATGGCCGATGAATCCATAGTTCAGCCAGACGATGCTTCCCGGCCCAGTCTTCTGCCGGGCAAGGTGCTGACTCCTGAAGCCAAGCGCGCGCTTGAAGAGGCAGCGACACGCCGCGCAGCACTCGACGACAAGGCCAAGGCACTCGCCGCCTCCCGTGAAATCGATGGGCGCGGCGGGCTCGATCCGGTGCGTTATGATGATTGGGATGTGAAGGGTCTGGCCGTGGATTTCTGAAGTCCCTTGTCATCGCTGAGTGAACGAGCCGCCTGCAGGATGGCAACATGCGACGATAGTTAGGGCGCAAAAGCTAAACAGATGCACAGCCGGGCTATTTGATTGCGCGCGTCCTCCGGCACATAAGGCCCGTCGGAGTTTCATACT
>JBOFIL010000179.1:0-4730 GCA_051650165.1 Allobosea sp. | reverse complement strand
GCCGGCACCGGATCTTGCCAGATCAGGTCTTCTTTCGGCACGTCAGGGCCGATGTAGCGCGCTTTCGGGCCCATATCGCGATGGGTGAGCTTGAACCATGCCCGCGCGAAAACATCACTGAAATAGGCCGGATCGCGGTGGAAGCGCTCCGAGATGGCGCGGTAGGCCGGATCGGTGATCATCGCCATATCGGCATCGGTCATGATCGGGTTGCGCCGCACGCTTGAATCAAACGCATCGACCGGCTTGTCTTCTTCCCTGATGTCGACAGGCTCCCACTGCGAGGCCCCGGCGGGAGATTTTCTCAGCTCCCATTTGTGCTTCAGCAGCATGTCGAAATAGCCATTGTCCCAGCGCGTGGGGTGCGCGGTCCAAGCGCCCTCAAGGCCGGATGTGATGGCGTCCGCACCCTTGCCGGTGCCGTTGGGGTTGGCCCAGCCAAGGCCCTGCTCATGCAGCTCTGCGCCCGCTGGCTCTGGGCCAAGCAGGCTGGCATCGCCATTGCCGTGGCATTTGCCCACCGTGTGGCCGCCAGCGGCCAGCGCCACGGTTTCCTCGTCATTCATCGCCATGCGCGCGAAGGTCACGCGCACATCCTGCGCGGTGCGCATCGGATCAGAGACGCCATTCACGCCCTGCGGGTTGACGTAGATCAGACCCATCTGCACGGCTGCGAGCGGGTTCTCCAGGCTGTCACGGTTGTCGCCGTCATAGCGGGTTGAGCCGAGCCATTCCTTCTCGGCGCCCCAGTAGACGTCCTTTTCCGGATGCCAGATGTCCTCGCGGCCAAAGGCGAAACCGAAGACCTTCAACCCCATCGACTCGTAAGCCATGTTGCCGGCAAGGATCATCAGATCGGCCCAGCTGATGCTGCGGCCATATTTCTTCTTGATCGGCCAGAGCAGGCGGCGCGCCTTGTCGAGGTTGGCATTGTCAGGCCATGAATTCAGCGGCTCGAAGCGGAGATTGCCTGTGCCGGCGCCGCCGCGACCATCAGATGTGCGGTAGCTGCCGGCGGCATGCCACGCCATACGGATCATCAGGCCACCATAATGGCCCCAATCGGCGGGCCACCACTCCTGGCTGTCGGTCATCAGGGCATGGAGATCGCGCTTCAGCGCCGTGACATCAAGTGACTTGAGAGCTTCGTGGTAGTTAAAGCCCTTCAGCGGATTGGTCTTGGTGTCATGCTGGTGGAGAATGTCGAGGTTGAGGCTCTTGGGCCACCATTGCATGGCCTCGCGCACAGGGGTTGTCACCGAGCCGTGAAGCACAGGGCACTTCGCGCCGATTTTTGCGTGTTCGTTCATCCTGCATCCCCTTTGAGGTCGTTTTCCAGAGCGGGATATATGTGCTGGCTTCACGAATACCAGCTTGTGCAAAAGGCCTTTATTCCGCCCGGTGAGCTGTATCGTAGATAAGCTGCCCATTTCGGATATTTATATGTCCCTATCGTTACAGCAGGGAATGATCGAGAACGAGCGCTTGAAATAATCTCAAGATTTCGGTGAGCCTCGTGTGCCGGCACCGTTTGGACAAGATTCTGCCCGATATGCCGGAGAGGATGGTCGCATGGTGTTTTAAAATACGAAATGTTTGATATAACGAACGCTTGAATTAGGTGCGGAGTTTGCATCCTCTATGCCGTGGCGGAAGGCGGAAAGACGCTATGAGGCATGAAATGACAGGCAGCCGCGCCAGACTGGCGCTTGATCTGCTGCGCGCCTTGGCGGTGTGCGTTCTTTGCTTCGCTTTTCCGTTGGCAGCGGTTGCGCAGCCTCAGCTGCTGAATGTGTCTTATGATCCGACCAGGGAGATGTACCGCGAGATCAATGCCGCTTTCATGGCTGAGTGGAAGGCGGGCAATCCAGGCTCGAAACTCGCCGGCATCCGCCAATCTCATGGTGGCTCAGGCAGCCAGGCACGCGCCGTCATTGATGGGCTTGGCGCGGATGTGGTGACGCTGGCGCTGGCTGGCGACATTGATGCCATCGCGGCGCGCTCTGGCAGGTTGCCGCAAGATTGGCAGGCGCGTCTGCCGCATAATTCCTCGCCCTATACCTCGACGATTGTGTTTCTCGTGCGCAAGGGCAACCCGAAGAACGTGAGGGATTGGGCTGATCTGGCCAAGCCCGGCATTCATGTCATCACGCCCAACCCCAAGACGTCAGGCGGCGCGCGCTGGAACTATCTGGCGGCCTGGGCCTGGGCCGAGCGGGCCTTCAACAACGATGATGCGAAGGTGCGTGATTTCATTGCAGGGCTGCTTGCCAATGTGCCGGTGCTCGATACGGCGGCGCGCGGCGCGACCACCACCTTTGCCCAGCGCGGCATTGGCGATGTGTTTGTTGGCTGGGAGAACGAGGCCTTTCTCGCACTGGCCGAATTCAGCCATGCCAAATTCGAGATCATCATGCCCAGCCTGTCTATCCTTGCCGAGCCGCCGGTTGCAGTCGTCGATGCCAATGTCGACGCCAAGGGCACGCGCGCTGTCGCCGAGGCCTATCTGAGATTTCTCTATGCGCCCAAGGCGCAGGCGATCATCGCCAAACACCATTATCGCCCGCGCGAGCCGCATCATGCAAACCAGAAGGACATCGCGAAGTTCTCGCCGGTGACAATGGTGAGCGTGGATGAGGCCTTTGGCGGCTGGGGCAGGGCGCAGGCCACGCATTTTGCCGATGGTGGCACCTTCGATCAGCTCTACAAGGCGGGGCGCTGAGGCAATGGCGCAGAGCCTAGCCAACAGGGACAGGATGAGAGGGGCGCGTTGGAAAGCCCCCAGCATCCTGCCGGGTTTCGGCCTCGCCTTTGGTCTCACCGTGCTGGCGCTCTCAGCTGTTGTGCTGATCCCGCTGGCGGCAATGGTGCTGAAAGCGGCAGGGGCCGGACCTGCGGTGATCTGGGAGATGATCACCTCGCCGCGCGTTCTGGCAGCGCTGCGTGTGTCATTCGGAATTTCGCTGCTCGCCGCGTTGATCAACCTCGTTTTCGGCGTTCTGATCGCCTGGGTGCTGGTGCGATACAGGTTTCCGGGGCGGCGATTTATCGATGCGGCGGTTGATCTGCCCTTCGCGCTGCCAACGGCCGTGGCCGGTATCGCGCTGGCGGCGATCTATGCGCCCAATGGTTGGATTGGCAGCCTGCTTGAGCCATTGGGCATCAAGGTGGGTTACACGCCGCTGGGCATTCTCATGGCGCTGATCTTCATCGGCCTGCCCTTCGTGGTGCGCACCGTGCAGCCTGTGCTGGCCGAAATGGAGAGCGATCTGGAAGAGGCTGCGGCATTGCTCGGCGCGAGCCGTTGGCGAACGGCCTTGCACGTGATCCTGCCGCCGATCCTGCCCGCTGCCATGACTGGCTTCACCCTCGCTTTCGCTCGTGCTGTTGGCGAATATGGCTCGGTGATTTTCATCGCCGGCAATGTGCCGCTGGTCTCGGAGATTGCGCCGCTGCTGATTGTGATCCGGCTGGAGCAATTCGATTATGCCGGCGCGGCAGTCATCGGCATGATGATGTTGATCACGTCCTTCGTTCTGATCCTGATGCTCAATCTGGCGCAGGGAATCTTGCGGCGGAGGCTTGGCCATGTCTGAGGGCAATGAAGCCGCTGCCGCCGCCATCCCTGTCCAAGCTGTGCGCAGTGAGAGCTTTGGCGTGAGGATGCTCCTCATCGGGCTGGCGCTCGGCTTTCTCGTGTTGTTCCTGGCGCTGCCGCTGGCAATTGTCTTTGTCGAGGCGTTTGCGCGCGGTTTTGGCCCATATTGGGCAGGCCTGAGCGATCCCGATGCTCTGGCGGCGGTGCAGCTGACATTGCTGGTCGCGGCCATTGCCGTGCCGCTCAATGTGCTGATCGGCATCGCGGCGGCCTGGGCGGTGGCGAAGCACGAGTTCAGGGGCAAGACTCTGCTGGTGTCGCTGATTGACCTGCCCTTCTCGGTCTCGCCCGTGATTGCAGGCCTTGTCTACGTGTTGCTGTTTGGCGCGCAGGGCTATCTGGGGCCATTCCTCAAGGCGCATAACATTGAGATCATCTTCGCGCTGCCGGGCATTGTGCTGGCGACTGTGTTCGTCACCTTCCCGTTCGTGGCGCGCGAATTGATCCCTCACATGCAGGCGCTGGGAAATTCGGATGAGGAAATGGCGCTGACGCTCGGCGCATCGGGCTGGCACACCTTTCTCACCATCACATTGCCCAATATCAAGTGGAGCCTCTTATATGGTGTTTTGCTCTGCAACGCCCGCGCCATGGGCGAATTCGGCGCTGTGGCCGTGGTCTCAGGCAAGATACGTGGCCTGACAACGACCATGCCGTTGCAGGTCGAAATTCTCTACAACGAATATATGTCTGTGGCGGCTTTTGCGGTTGCCTCGCTGCTCGCCCTGCTCGCGCTCGTGACGCTGGCCGCAAAGACCTTTCTCGAATGGCGGTTCGCAGGCGAAATTGCCGCGAACAGCCGCCATTGATCTGCCACGACCATGAAGCACATCTGCGTGGCATATTTAGGAGAGAGCCGCCCATGACAGTCGCACTGGCGATCGAGCAAGCCTTCCGCCGCTTCAGTGGCCATGCCGCGTTGAGGGGCGTGTCGCTGAGCGTTGAGCCGGGTGAGCTTGTGGCGCTGCTGGGGCCATCGGGCTCTGGCAAGACCACACTGCTGCGGCTCATCGCAGGCTTGGATCAACCCGATGGCGGCACCATCCGCTTTGATGGCATGGATGCATCGGCG
>JBOFIL010000178.1:0-4719 GCA_051650165.1 Allobosea sp. | reverse complement strand
CAACGACGATGCCCCGCGTCATCGCTCGGTACATGGTATGGTTTCTCCCTGTCGCCGGCGCACATGAATGCGCAGGCCAGCATTCTTGCGTGAGTTATGGCGGCAGCACATCACGCGTCAATGCGGCGCAATCACAAACACGATGACAATCAGGCGTGGACAAGTAGGGGAGAGTGAGGCTCACTGCAGTCGCATCCGCCTGCCAACCGGGCTATTCGATAGTCACAATAACCGAGCAATGCCCGCAATGCCCGCAGCCGCACACCCTCTTCCCGCCTTCGCGCCCGGCATCCAGCCAGATGCCGTGATAGCGCGTTTGGCTGGCGCTGGTGCCATTAAACTGGCCGAGCCTCTCAGCGCGGGCCAGGTGCAGCCGGCGAGCCTAGACCTGCGGCTGGGGCGGCGGGCATTTCGCGTGCGGGCGAGCTTCCTGCCGGGGCCATCGAACACGGTGGCTGACCGGCTGGCAAAGGTGAGCCTGCACGAGATTGACCTCACCAAGGGTGCGGTGCTGGAAACAGGCTGTGTCTATGTCGCCGAGCTGCTCGAAGGGCTGACACTGCCTGAAGGCCTCACTGCCGCCGCCAACCCGAAAAGCTCGACCGGACGGCTTGATGTCTTCACCCGCGTCATCGCTGATCGCGGCCGCGATTTTGATCTGATCGAGGCGGGCTACTCCGGCGGGCTGTATCTCGAAATCTCGCCGCGCACCTTCCCCGTGCTGGTGCGCACCGGCTCGCGGCTCTCGCAGATCCGGTTTCGCGCCGGTGATACGCGCATCGACGATGCCGGGCTGGCCGAAATTGATGCACGCGAGACGCTGGTGGCGACGCCCAACCCGGTGTTTCAAGGCGGCGTATCCGTCAGCGTGGATCTTGCCGGGTTTGATGGGCTGATCGGCTATCGCGCCAAGCGCTACACGGGCGTGGTCGATGTCGACAGGGTAGGCGCGTTGAAGGTCGCGGATTTCTGGGAGCCGCTGGCTGCCACGCCGGACCGCTCGCTGATCCTCGATCCTGGCCAGTTCTACATTCTCGCTTCCAAGGAAGCGGTGCATGTGCCGCCCGATTATGCGGCGGAAATGACACCGTTTGATCCGCTGGTGGGTGAGTTCCGCGTGCATTATGCCGGCTTTTTCGACCCCGGCTTTGGCCATGCCAAGGCAGGCGGTGCCGGCGCGCGCGCCGTGCTGGAGGTGCGCTCGCGCGATGTGCCTTTCATCATCGAGGACGGGCAGATCGTTGGCAGGCTGGTCTATGAGCACATGGCGGCGCGGCCAGCTGCGCTTTATGGCGAAATCGGCACCTCGAATTATCAGGGCCAGGCGCTGAAGCTCTCCAAGCACTTTGCGGGGTGAGATTGCTTGTCATTCCCGACGCGCCAAAAGGCGCGAGCGGGAATCCATGGCGATGCGCCATCCAGGAGAATTGGATTCCCGCTCGCCTGCTTGTGCAGGCGTCGGGAATGACAGCGGCTTGAGAAGCGCTAACCCTTCGCAGCCACTGCGCGGCTGAGCGCCACGATCTCGGTGCGCAGGGCAGCGAGCTCGGCAATCACTTTCTCATCGCTATGGGCCGGATGCGTGATCTTCGGCGCTTCGCTCGCCGTGACCTCATCAAGCGCGGTGACCACCACGCCGATGAACAGGTTCAGCACCATGAAGGCGGAGAGCACCATGAAGATCATGACGAAGATCCAGCCCCATTCATGGCCCTTCTCGATCAGCGGCTTGACGATGCCGTTGGACCAGTCATCGAAGGTCATGGCCTGGAACAGCGTATAGGCGGTGGTGCCAACCGAGCCGAAAAGCTCCGGGTTCGTGGCGGCAAACAGCTTGGTGCCCATCACCGCGAACACGTAATAGACCAGCACGAGCAGGAGCCCGATGGAGCCCATGCCCGGCAGCGCGCCAACAAGGCCGGCGACCACCTTGCGCAAGGATGGCACCATGGTGACGAGGCGCAGCGCGCGCAGGATACGCAAAGCTCGAAGCACCGAGAGACCCTCGCTTGAGGGCACGAGCGCGATGCCGACCACGAACAGATCGAACAGGCTCCACGGATCGCGAAAGAACGCGCCGCGCTTCACCACCATGCGCGCCACCAATTCGACCACGAAGACCGCGAGAATGGCCTTGTCGAGCGCCATCAGGAATGGGCCGTAGGACGCCATCACGCTCGGGCTGGTTTCCAGGCCGAGCGTGATGGCGTTGATGACGATCAGCGCGATCACGATTTTCTCGGTCAATGGATGTTCGACCAGTTTTGCCAGCATGGTTCCCCCCTGATGCGGCCTAAGCACTCAGCAAACGAATCAACCTTGCCAAATTGGAAGTGTCGCGCCAAGCCAACAAGACCTTTGCCAAGCCGACAAGGCCCTTGCGGCAACCCTTTGCGCAAGGCTATCAAGGAGCCATGCGGGCGTAGTTCAGTGGTAGAACGACAGCTTCCCAAGCTGTATGTCGTGAGTTCGATTCTCATCGCCCGCTCCATTTTTTCAGCGTTTTGCTGCCAGCAGGCCGGGTGAATGACCGCATTTTCAGTGGATGAGCGGCTGGCAGGCGATACGCTGCTGGTGGGTGATGCGCCGCTCTCGCGCGTGCTGATGATCAAGGATGCGCGCTTTCCCTGGCTGGTTCTGGTGCCACGCCGGCCTCACCTGGTCGATTGGGTCGATCTGGGCGCAGGCGAAGTGAGCGTTCTGGATGGCGAGATCCGTGCTGCTGCTGCGGGCTTGCGGGCCATCCAGCCCTTCGACAAGCTCAATGTCGCTTCGCTCGGCAATATGGTTCGCCAGCTTCATGTGCATGTGGTGGCGCGGCGCATCGGCGATGAAGCCTGGCCAAAGCCGGTCTTCGGCCATGGTGTGCCGTCGCTGTTCGATGAGGGTGAGGCCGAGCGCCGTGTGGCGATCATCCGCCGCGAAATGAGCCTCAGCTGATGGCGGATGGCGGGCGGGTTCATCGCGCAGAGCTTTCCGCCCGTGTGGGTTATGCGAGTTTCGCGCTCGACCGCCGCGCTGCCTGGCGTGACGATGCGGCGCGTATCGAGGCGCTGTTTGGTGCGCCAGATGCCATGACCGTGGTGGTCGCGGGCGAGATGCCGATCCTGCTGAGTGAGGGCGACAACCTCACAGTCTGGCACCGCCCTGCCGAGATCGCGAGCGTCACGCCGCTGCTGGCGCGCATATTCCTTGGAACTGTGGACGGCAGCCACGCGCCGCGCTTTGCCGTTGCGGTCTCGCCAGATCTTGGCTCGGGACATGGCGCGCATCCCGGCCATGTCGTCAATGATCTGCGCTCCATTGCCATGCAGGGCCTTGTGCCGCCGGATCAGCTTGCATGCCTCGGCGCAGGCAAGGCGCTGGTGGATTGGCATATGCGGCATGGCTTCTGTGCCCGCTGCGGGGGTAGGACCAGCCCGGCGCAAGGCGGCTGGCGGCGCGATTGCGCGGCATGCGGGGCGCAGCATTTCCCGCGCACTGACCCTGTGGCGATCATGCTGGCGGTGCGCGGCGAGTATTGCCTGCTGGCGCGGCAATCGCGCTTTCCGCCCGGTATGTTCTCCTGCCTTGCCGGCTTCATCGAGCCGGGCGAGACGATGGAAGACGCCGTGCGGCGCGAGACGCAGGAAGAGGCTGGCATCCGCGTGGGCTCGGTGCGCTATCTCGCGGCGCAGCCCTGGCCATTTCCCTCCTCGCTGATGATCGGCTGTATTGCCGAAGCGCTGGATGAAACACTCACACTGGACGGCACCGAGCTAGAGGATGGGCGCTGGTTCACGCGTGAGGAGGCCCGCCTGATGCTTAAGAAGCAGCATCCCCAAGGCCTGTTCTGCCCGCCGCGCAGCGCCATCGCCAACACGCTGCTCTGGGCCTGGGCGATGGATGGGCTGACGCCCTGAGGGGTGTGCCTCAGGCAGCCAGCTCGTTGCGCCGGTGCGCCACGGCGCGCGCCACCTGATCAAAGGCCAGGCGATAGGCCGCAAGGCCGGTGGCATCGAGCGTGTGGTCGGTTGCGCCCTCAATGGCGTCTTCGAGGATAGTGTCAGCTTCCCGCTCGACAGCATCAAGCGCATCTGCATCGGCTGCCGCGCGCGACAGCGACACCAGCTTCACCAGTTCGCCAAGTCCGGACATCGCCTCGCGCCGCCGGCCATGTGCGGCGCGCGACCAGAAGGCGACGCCAAGAGAGGCGGCGAGCGACGCCAGCATGCCGCCAATATACATCAGATCGACATTGCGTTCGAGAAAGCTGGTCTGCTCGCCATCGATATAAGCGATGGCGCCGGGGTGCGTTGGCAATGACAGGCCGCGCTCGGTTTCAGGGGGCTCGATGTCGGCGGCTGCCGGGGCCTGTTGCTCGATCTCGGTGCGCAGCTGGAACAGCGAGCGGGCCAGTTCGGCCACGCGGGCATCCGTGAGCTTGTTCGAGGCGACAAAGCGGCGTGTGACCGACAGCGAGGGCACAGGCTCGGCGGGCTTGGGCGGCTCGCCGCCAAAGGCTCCGCGCAGGATCTCCGTCGAGTCGAGTTCAGGCCGGCGCTGCGCGATGGCTGCAGCCTCGCGGATCGGCACGAAGATGGGCGGCGCTCCGGCTGATTCGGTGATGGCGGCAATGGTGGTGGCGAGACCAGCCGCATCGAGCGGAGCCACGGCAAAGACTGCGTCAATTTCGCGCGTGCGGATCAGATCGCGTGCTTCGCTGGTGGCGATGGACAG
>JBOFIL010000177.1:0-6231 GCA_051650165.1 Allobosea sp. | reverse complement strand
GGTCTTGGCGCCGAGGGTAATGTCGCCACAGCGCGGCAGTTGCGCAGCGCCCGGCTCGTTTCCGCCGGAACCTACACCTCAGCCAACAGCGTGACCATTGCCGTTGACGAAGCCCGCCGCGCCGAAACAGTCGGCGCAGGCGCATGCCGCGGTGATTCCGGCGGGCCGGCCTTGCGCGGCGCATCGAACTCGCGCGATCTTGTCGGCATTGTCTCGTGGTCCAGCGGGCCCTTCGGAGGGCGTGAGCGGCGCGTCTGTGGTGGCTTCACCTCGATCACGCCGGTGTCCGATCACGCGCGCTGGATCTCATCCGCAGCGGCAGCGCTGGCTGCGGGGCAGACGACAGCGCCTTCAGGCATAGCGACAAGCTCTGGTTTAGCTCCAGCGCCCACACCCGGCAGCAATGCCACCATCATGGAGCGCTAAGGAGCGGCTCCTTGCTGCCGCCATCGCTCACCCATTTGCCGCCATTGGGCTGCGATCAGCCTGAAACGAAATGCTCGATCATGCCGAGGAGCTTAGGAAGATCGTCTTCCACGGATTCGTCACCCGAGAAAACACTATACTCGATGTGGTCTTCAAAAAAATCTAACTCTATCCTTTTTCCCACCAAAGCAAATGTCACCATTACGCTATCATATCGACAATGATCTATTGAATATGGCATCTTATGTTCTTTGAGCATGTTAAGAAAATTCAACAAGCCACTCATGCCGCCTTTTTCCATCGTACACGCCTTTATTTTCGATATTGATCACGATCTAGGAGCTTCAAACAACGCCTAGCTTTTGCGTTTCCTGATTTTGCTATTTTCTCCACTTCAGAAATGCTCATGCCAAGGAACTCTCCCGGTAACACTTCATAAATCCCAGCGCGACAATTGCTTGATACATATTGCTGCACGGTCAAGTTTTTATCAGCTTCGTTGATCCCGCCCGCGAGCAAAACCTCTGCCTCATCGCCTGCCTCACCACTCCCATCTCCGCCACCTTCGCTCGCCCATTGGCCGCCATTAGGCTGGCCAGCAGGACCGCGCGGTTGGCTGGAGCTGTAGCGCTGCTCAATCAGAGCCTCGCGCTGGAGCAGAAGCGAGAAGACATCGCCCAGCAGCCGCGCACGCTCACGCAGGGCCTCGTAATTCTTCGAAATGATCATGATGGATGCCCCGGTAAAGCAGGAGCGGCGAAACCGCCGCCCCTCTTGATCATCCGCGCCGGATTACACAGCGAATTTCAGGCCCTTCACCGCGGCGAAATCCTGGATGCCGCCGCCCACGCGCTTGGTGGTGTAGAACAGCACATAGGGCTTGGCAGAATATGGATCGCGCAGCACGCGCACGCCCGCCCGGTCCACCACGAGGTAAGCACGGCGAATATCGCCAAACAGCACCGAGACGCTGTTGGCCGCCACATCCGGCATCTCTTCAGCTTCCGCCACAGGGAAGCCCATCAGCGTAGCCGGCGCCCCCAAAGAGGCGGGCGGTTGCCAGAGGTAATTCCCCTGAGCGTCCTTGAATTTGCGGATGGCGCTCTGGGTCTTGCGATTAAGCAGAAACGCGCCGTTCTGGCGGTATCCGGCCTTGAGTGCATAGACCAGATCCACCAGCACATCGGAGGGGTTGGCTGCCGGAAACGCACCCGCCGCGCCGGAGTTGACCACACCAACCGAGCCCCAGGCCCAGCTGGCATTGGCCACCGTCGGATAGGCATTGATGCCCTTGGGCTTGTCGACACCATCGCCAGCGATGAAGGCGGCGCTTTCCTGCTCGGCGAAAGCACTTTCCACCTCCTCGGCAATCCAGCGGTCGATGTCGACAATGGCATCATCGAGCAGCGTCTGTGTCGCCGCCGGCATGGCGTAAAGCTCCATGGCGGGGAAGGAGAGTTCGGCGAGTGTCGGGCCAGCGCCCTGAGCGCGTGCCGCCGTTTCGCCAGCCCAGCCAGCCGCCGGGCCTGTCACAGAGAATGCCTTCTTGTAAACGCCGCCTGAAACAGTGCGAACCGTTGCTAGTGCACGGATCGGCGAGATGGCGAGAAGACGCCGCGAGACTTCCGCTTCGACATTGGCCGGCGCAAGATAGCCGCCATCCGGGCCAGAGCCTGCCGAGAGCGCCTTTGCTTCAAGGCTCTTCAGCCCTGTGGCTTCGCCGCTGCGGATATAGGCCTCGAATGCCGCCTTGTGCTCGGCAGTGGCAGCGTCTGTCGCCTTCGCTTCGCTGATGCCGAGCGCGGGCCTCGCGCGGTCCAGCGCCATGCGGTCAATCTTGCGCTTGGCATCATCCAGCGCGCGGTCGATGCGGGCGAGCTTTTCATCGGTGAGAGGGTCGGCCGCAGCGCGGGTTTCAAGCTCGCCAAGGCGCTCCTCATTGGTGGCGCGATAGGCCTCGAAAAGCTGGTTCAGCTCCTCGACGCCGCGGCGGGATTCCGGCGCAGCAATCTTGGTTTCCGGTGCAGAAAGAGCAGTGTTGGGGGTCATGGTGTTGTCCTTCAGGAGTGCAGGGGTAAGAAAATCAGGCATCCATCAGGCTGCCTGCAGCGCCTTCACTGCCGAGACGCGCGCGCCTGGCAGCATGGGGAAGGTGACAAGCGACACCTCCCAGAGGTCGATTTTCAGAAGATGTCGCCGGCCCGTCGAAGGATCGGCGCGGGCGCGTTCAGTGCGGAAGCCGATGGAGAGGCCATCGACCGCGCCATCGCGCATCAGGGCGCGCAGCTCGCTGGCTCTGGCCACATCAAGCGAGAGCCGCCCGCGCACTTTGAGGCCGCGCGCATCCTCGGTGAGCGACAACCAGCGGCCAATCGGCGTAGAGGGGTCATGCTGCCAGAGCAGCTTCACGCCGCGCGCACCGCGCCGGGCAAGGCTCTCGCGAAAAGCACCTTGCTCGACCACATCCCTGGCCAGATCCGGCACGCCAAACAGGCTGGCATAGCCCTCAAATTCGCCGCTGCCATCGATCCGGATCGCACGGGCAGGCTCAAAGCGTGATTGCCGTGACGTTTCTTTCCGCCCGATGCCAGCCCCAATTTCCCGCAACAAAAAACCCGCACAATCGGCGGGTTCGTGGGCTGGTCTGGTTGTCGTTGATATGCGCCTGCTTTCACTCATACAGCGCCTCCCTTGCGACGTGGCGGCTTCTTTGCTGGCGAGGAAAGCGTTGTGGGTGCAGCCACCCTTTCAAGGTGGCCGACAAAGCTGGAAAAGACCCGGCGCGGATCATCATCCAGCCTGCGAATGGAAGGGCCGGCCCGGGCTTCATCAGCGCCTTGTGGCGGCGACGTCTGTTTTCGTGTCATCAATTTCTCCTGCGTGATGTGGTTCATCGAAGCGGGCGTTGAAGCGGGCCAACTCGCCAACAAATCCGTCAAAGCGACGGTTGGCGGTCTCGACTGCGCCGATCAGCCGCGCTGCCATGCCTGTGGCCGCAACGGCCCATACAAGCAGCGCCAGATGGCCTATATCGGCATGGGCGGCGAAGGCGGTGATGAGCGGATCAATATGGCTCATTGCCCCTCCCTATGCTTTGTCTCAAAAGTGGCTGGAGTGCTCGCCTTCGAGACGTCATTGCGGCCATAGCCGACAGCCTCGCGCTTCTCGTCTTGACTGATGAAATCCGCCGCGCCCACACGCCGCCACAGGCTCTCGCGCTCATCCGCCAAAGCCTCGATGGCGTCGAGGTCCGGCTCCAGCACCAACGCCTCATCGGGTGCCAGCCATTGCGAGATGGCCTGCATGGTGCGGCGCACGAGCGGGATGGCCGTCTGCCGCCAGAAGGCGCGGTTCGCCTCGGCATAATTGGCGTGGGTCGAATCCCCCGGTAATCCCAGCAGCAGGGGCGGCACACCAAACGCGAGCGCGATCTCGCGCGCCGCCGCCGCTTTCGCCGCGATGAAATCCATGTCCTTGGGGCTGAGCGAGAGCGGCTTCCAGTCCAGCCCGCCTTCCAGCAGCAAGGGCCGCCCGGCATTGCGCGCGCCTTGGAAACTTTCCTCCAGCTCGGCTTTCAGCCGCTCGAACTGCGCGTCCGTCAGCGTGCCGCCTTGCGCCGCATCATAGACCAGCGCGCCGGAGGGCCGCGCCGCATTGTCGAGCAGCGATTTGTTCCATCCAGAGGCGCCATTATGGATGTCGAGGGCCTGCGCAGCCGCCTCCACAGGCGAGACGCCATAATGGTCATCGAGCGGGTGGAACGTCGCCAGATGCAGCACCGACATCCGGCCCATTTCATCCGAGCCGTAGCGCACGCTCCGGTCGCCGACGCTGTAATCGAAAGCCGCCGGCCAGCCATCAGAGCCTGGCACAATACGCACCCTGTCCGGACGTAGCGCATGCAGTTCGCGGGCAGCGCCATCCAGATCGACCCGCTCGACATAGGCATTTCCGGCCACCAGCAGGTAGCCATAAACCGTATCAAGAAAGCTGATGCCGCTCTGGCGTGGGTTGGGCCGCATCAGCAGGCTCAGCACAGGGTGCTCACGCGTTTCCCTGGTGCCAATGCGTGCGACCAGCGGTGTCTGCGCCGCCGCCTCGGCAATCAGCCGGACACAGCGGAACGCCACGGCGTTCTTCATGTAGCTCTCGCGGGCGAGCGCCGCATAATCGCGCGGCGTCCAGCGTGGACGCCCAAGATCCTGCATCGCGATCAGGTATCCGGCGCGCGAGCGCTTTTCTTCAAGCACAGGAGAATTCTCCCGCACGGAAACCCCGCGCAGGCGATCAAGGAAGCTTGGCATGTGTGAGGTTCCTGAAGGTTCAGGGGATGGAAACGAGCCGTTAAAACAAGGCGCTACAGCGCACTAAGTTAGATCGCTCTTCGTCCGCGCGCGGCGGCGCGTGCGATGGCCGCAGCAACCTGGCTCTCCGAGCGGCGGAAGCTGTCGGCATCGGGCGTCGAGACCTGCACGATAATAGGCGAAGCGCGCTGTCCACCTTCCGAACGCACGCCCAATTTACCGTCGGCCCCGCGTGAGAGCGGCATGATCGCCTCGGCGCCGCGCTCGCCCATCAGGCCGAGCGAACCACCCGCCATCGGGAAATAGGTCGGCGCGGCAATCACGCCGCCCGCAGCAAAAGGCCGCACCCGCCCGCCGGAAAAGGCCGCGCCTTGCGCGAAGGCGGGAGCCGAAGTTTGGCTCCGATCCGGAAATGGCTGCAATGTTGAGAACAACTTCGAAAAGGCATCGTCTGCAAGGGACGACAACGACAGCTCCACCGGCTTCAACGCCGCCTTGAGCAAATTCTCCACCATCGCCTTGCCGATGTTCTTGAGCACATCTTCAAAGCGCTTGCCATCCGCCACGCCCTTGGCAAAAGCCCCGGTGATCGAACGGCCGAAATCCTCGGAACTCTTGCGCAGTTCTTTCATCAGATTGCCCATCTCGGCAATGGGCGGTAAGTCTTTGGATCGTGACGTTTTTGATCTGATGCGAGTAGCCATGGGAACGATCCTTTTAAACAAAAGCTTTGGAACGGCACGGCTGAGCGTTTCTGCCGCCCTGGTTGCAGCCTTTCTTGCCGGTGGCTGCCAGCTCGCTAGTTTCAGGAGCAGCGTGACGCCTCGCTTCACCTGGGATTTCTTCAAGATCAGGCCTGACGCTACGCCGAAGGAAAAAGCCTTCAAGGAATGCGAGGCGCTCGCCAAAAAGCGCAATCGCTTCGTCAGCGACTCGCTGATGTATGGCTATGAATTCGCCGGCGATGTCCTCACCTGCATGAAATGGGAAGGCTGGGGCCAATCCACCCGCGCTGTGACATTCGAGCCGATCAGGCGCGTTGAGTGATGAGCCTAAGCCGAAAATGTCGTAAATTTAACATTTAAGCAGGCGATAAATTACCATCACATAAATCAGAGCTTGAAGATTTCTTTAGGAAAACCCTCGTCACGCTTTCTGCGTGCTTAGACTTATCATTTTTAATATCAAATAACATTGTTCTACGGAGCAAGAAGCCAAAAAAAAGCGAATTAAAACTTACCGCGAGCAGTGCAGATACAAAAGCTTCATGCAATTTAATTCCTAATTCTGGCCTACGCTTGATAAATTCTTCAAAAATATCACTTACCTGATCTTCATTCTTAGAGCGCTCTCCATTTCGAGCTTGCCATACCGCAAAAAACGCGCTCCTGGCGGCCTTCCGTTCGGCAATTTGAGAATTTAGAAAACGCAATGCGGCAAGAACCTCTGAAGGAGTCTCGTCATCCTGAATGAGCGGCTTCGTTGAGTCATAAAAAAGCTC
>JBOFIL010000176.1:0-4369 GCA_051650165.1 Allobosea sp. | reverse complement strand
TGGCGGCATGACGCAGGCCTTCAAGACCGTTCAGGGCGTGAGCTTCACCTCGGCCTCGCTGTTCTGGTGCGCCATGGTCGGCCTGATTGTGACGCTCTTCATCGTCGTCATCACCGAATACTACACCGGCACCGGCAAGCGCCCGGTCGTCTCCATCGCGCAGGCTTCGGTCACAGGCCATGGCACGAACGTCATTCAGGGCCTCGCCGTCTCACTTGAATCGACCGCAGCCCCGGTGATCGTGATCATTGCCGGCATCATCGCCACCTATTCGCTGGCGGGCCTGTTTGGCGTTGCCATCGCCACCACCGCTATGCTGGCGTTGGCCGGTGTGGTTGTCGCGCTAGACGCTTTTGGTCCTGTCACCGACAATGCCGGCGGCATTGCCGAAATGGCTGGTCTGCCCAAGGAAGTGCGCCACAACACCGATGCGCTTGATGCGGTGGGCAACACCACCAAGGCTGTCACCAAGGGCTATGCCATTGGTTCAGCCGGACTTGGCGCGCTGGTGCTTTTTGCGGCCTACACCTCGGATCTGAACTTCTTCATCGCCGAGGCCAACAAGGCAGGTTCGACCAGCTTCCAGTACTTCAGGGGCGTCACGGTCGATTTCTCGCTTTCCAACCCCTACGTTGTTGTCGGCTTGCTGCTTGGCGGTCTCATCCCGTTCCTTTTCGGTGGCATGGGCATGACAGCCGTGGGCCGCGCCGCCGGTTCGGTGGTGGAAGAGGTTCGCCGCCAGTTCAAGGAGAAGCCGGGCATCATGGCCGGCACCGAGCGCCCGGATTATGCCCGCGCGGTCGATCTTCTGACCAAGGCTGCGATCAAGGAAATGATCATCCCCTCGCTGCTGCCTGTGCTTGCGCCTATCGTGACCTACGTCGTGATCTACTCGATTGCCGGCAAGGACAATGCTTTCGCGGCTGTTGGCGCCATGCTCATGGGCGTGATCGTCACCGGCATCTTCGTTGCCATCTCGATGACCTCGGGCGGCGGCGCGTGGGACAACGCCAAGAAGTCCTTCGAGGATGGTTTTGTCGACAAGGATGGCGTGAAGCATCTCAAGGGCTCAGAGGCGCACAAGGCCTCTGTGACCGGTGATACTGTCGGCGATCCATACAAGGACACCGCCGGCCCCGCCGTGAACCCGGCGATCAAGATCACCAACATCATCGCGCTCCTGCTGCTGGCGATCCTCGCCCACGCCTGAGTCGCCTGATGTGGCCTAAAAAGAAACCCCGCAGCGAAAGCTGCGGGGTTTTCATTTGCGCACCAATGCGCACAATGCGCCGAGATGTTATGGCCATCATGCCTTGGGGGGCAGTCATGTCGCGCGTCAATCTTGAGCAAGTCGTCACATGAGGCCGCTGCTGCGTCTGGCTATGGCCTTGAGCATCCTTGTCGTGGTCATCGGTGCTGGCGTTGCAGGCTGGTTCTATTTCCTCAAGCGTACGGTCACTCTCCAGATCGCCGTTACCAGCCTAGAGGGCGAGGATGCCAAGCTTATTTCCGCGCTCAATCGCTGGATGATTGGCAAGAATGGGCGCTATCGGCTCCGGCCGGTCGAGGTCTCGTCTGTGAAGGATGGGCTGGATGCGTTGGCGCGGCGCGAGGTGCAATTTGCGGTGGCGCGTGCGGACATGGCCTGGCCTGCCACTGTGGCAAGCGCGCTGGTCCTGTTCAAGGACAAGGCGGTGATCGTCAGCGTTCCGCGCCGGGGTATATCCACGCTCAACCAGCTTCAGGACAAGACCATCGGCGTGGTGGGCAGCACTGCCCCTGATGACGCGATGCTGGCCATGATCATGCGCTCAGGCGGCGTGACCAATGCGAAGTTTGTCCATGTCAAGATTCAGGATCTGGCAACGGCCATCTCGCGCAACCAGGTGCAGGCGCTCGCCCATGTCGGGCCATTCGTAGGGGCAGGCCTGAGCGATACGCGCGCCGCGCGCCTGCTCAGCATGGGCACTGGCGGGCCCGTTGTGCTGGGGCTGGAGGATGCCGAGGCCGTTGCCGCGCAGGACAGGCGCTATGAGGGCTTCGATATTCCCGCTGGTTCCTTGCGCGCCCGCCCGGCCTTGCCGGATGAAACCATCTCCACGCTCGCCGTGGCGCGCCATCTGGTTGTCCATCGCAATACGTCTTCCTTTTTTGTGTCGCGCTTTGTCGCCGAAATGCTGGATGCCAAGCGCGGCGTGCTGCCAACCAACCCGATCTCGACGCAGATGGATG
Source organism: Allobosea sp. (assembly GCA_051650165.1). Lineage (GTDB taxonomy): Bacteria > Pseudomonadota > Alphaproteobacteria > Rhizobiales > Beijerinckiaceae > Allobosea. The sequence continues at coordinate 2,137 of JBOFIL010000176.1, read as the reverse complement.
CACCCGATGTCGAGACCAACGCCGCGGCACCCGTACACCCAGCGGCGTCGGCCTATTTCAGCGATGAGGAAACCAGCATTGGTGAGCTGATCACCGAATGGGCCTATCTCGCGCTGATGATCCTGGGCGGTATCGGCACAGCGTCGGTGTGGGCCATTCACAAGATCTGGCCAGAGGCCAATGCGCAGATGTCCAATCTGGCGCTTGCGTTCCTGGCCCTGCGGCGAGACGCACTCGGGCCAGAAAGTGACGCATCCAATCTGCGCGCCCAACATGATGCGCTGATGGAGCAGCTCGAAGAGCAGATCGACTCGCAGACCCTGGCCGAGGCCGACACCCTCGCCGTGCTCATGACGGCTGAATTGGCGGATCGCAGTTTGCGGCAGGGCTCCAAGCCGGCCTGAAAGGCGCGTTCGCTTGAAAACCCAGTTCTTTCAAGATCTTGCGCAGGCGCACTGAATCAAATCATCAGCCAGCTGAATCAACCTGCGAAACAGTTGAATCAATCTGTCGGCGACGAACTGCGCTGCTCAGTTGCCAAAGCTGGAAAGCGGGTTGAAGCTGGTGACACCGCGGAAGAGGTTGCGCACGAAGCTTTGCTCCTGGCCGCCGGATGATGTGCTGCGGCTGATGAAATCGAACACCTTGCCATCCTGCAGACCATAATTGGCGACGCGTTCGACCTTGAATCCCTTGTTGAAATAGACCGCCAGAACGCGCTGGTCGGTGATCTGGAAATCCTGGAACTGGAAGCGCCTGCGCGCCGTCTGGCTGATGTAATAGAAGGTCTTGTTGCCGACGGTGGATGTGGTTGAAGGGGTGCCGAGGCTTTGCAGCACAGCTTGCACGTCTGTTCCTGGCTTGACCGCAGCAAGGGTTGAGTCATCAAACACGAAACCGCGCTTCACCTCTTCATTCATGCCGGAAGAGGTTGGCAGGGAGAGGCCCCAGTTCTGCGCAGTGCCGCCGCCGCATGCGGCCAGCGGCAGGCATAGCGCGCCGATGCCGAGCATCAGTGTGCGGCGGGAGAGGGAGGAGGTTTCCTCAAGCTTGTGAGGAACCGCAGGCTTGGTCGAAGTCAACATGCGCCACATCTCTTCCGATGGACCGGGTCTTTCTTAGAGATCCAGCCCGGCCCCTCAAGGCCAAATTTCATTCTGGGTGATGGCGTTTCGCCATGCCGTGCAGTAGGAACCGATGCGTGCACCAATCCTTGCGCTGGCGTAGCCTTCGGTTGGGGCTTTTGCAAGACGGGACGCTCAACACAGGGCTCTCATGACAGGCGCGTTGCGGCGAGAATATGGCCAAGAATTCGGCCAAGAGTTTGGCAGCGCGAGTTTTATCGATCTGGAAGGGTTTTGACTGATGCTCTCATGGTTGCGGCGCAAGCCCAAGGCTGACCCGGTAGCTGATCTGCATGGCAGGGTCGTGGCGGCTGCGCTGGCCCCGGCGCTATATGCCCATGGCGGCCTTGCCGACAGCTTCGAGGGGCGCTTTGAGTCGCTGACACTGCATGTGTTTCTGGTGATGCGCCGGTTGAAATCACTGGCTTCGCCCGGTCCCGAATTGTCGCAAGAGCTGGTCGACCGCACCTTCACAGGGCTTGATCACACATTGCGTCAGATCGGCATTAGCGACACGGCTATCCCCAAGCGTATGAAAGAACTCGCCAGCGGCTTTCTGGGGCGTGTGCGTGCTTATGAGGAGGCGTTGGCCAGCAATGATCGCGCCGCGCTTTCAGCAACGCTGCTTCGAAATGCGCTTGGCTCTGGCGATGGCGACCTGCTGACCGACTATGTTCTGGCAGCGGACGCGCATCTGGCGTCGCTCGATCTCGATGCGTTGATGGTTGATCAGGCCATATTCCCGCGCCTCGTCATGGATGAGGCGGGTGTATGAGCGCTCAAACCGCTTCGATATGGTCGCGGCCCGTGCTCGCTGCAAAATTCGGGCCCAAGCCGAGCCTGCTTTCGCTTGAGGCAGATGAGGCCGAGCGCAGGGCCATTGCCCGCGCCCATGGCTGCATCGCTGTCGAGAAGCTCGTGGCCGATCTCAAGATCAACCGCCGCGGCGATCAGCTGCGCGTGATGGGCACGTTGAAAGCCGATGTGGTGCAGCCATGCGTGGTAACGCTGGA
>JBOFIL010000175.1:0-5212 GCA_051650165.1 Allobosea sp. | reverse complement strand
CGGCAGCCGCAATGATGCTTTTGGCGAGCCTGCGCGGCGAACGCCTGGCATATGCGCGCGCCGACCATCTGCGCTTCGCCGGGATGGGCGTGTTCATGTTCTCGACGAATTTCATGCTGTTCTACCATGGTGCAGCGGTTTTGCCCTCCGGCCTGCTGGCTGTGGTGTTCTCGCTGGCGTCAATCATCAACCTTCTGCTGGGCGCGATCCTCTTCGGCCAACGACTAACACCAAGGTTGATCGCCGGAGCATTGATCGGCTTTGGCGGCATTTTGCTGCTGTTTGCGCCAAAGATTATCGGCGCTGAGCTCAACCAGGCCACGCTGACCGGCCTCCTCATGTGCATCGCCGGCACATGCTGCTTTTGCACCGGAAACCAGATCTCGGCGTCAAGCCAGGAGCGCGGCGTGGCGGTAATCCCGGCCACGGCCTGGGGCATGGTGTACAGCGCAATCTGGTCCGGGCTGGTCACGCTGGGGTTGGGGCGCTCCTTCGCGATTGACTGGAACTGGCACTATCTGGGCTCACTGGTGTTTCTGGCGCTATCAGCCTCTGTGATAGCCTTCTACGCTTATCTCACCCTGCTGGGGCGCATTGGCGCTGGCCGGGCCGGCTATGCCACTGTGATGTTCCCGGTGATTGCGCTGGCGATCTCGACTGTGTTCGAGGGTTATGTCTGGACGGCCCCCGCCATCGCTGGTGCGGTTCTCGCGCTGGCCGGTAACTGGCTGGTGCTGCGTGGGCGATAGGGCCGTGCCGAACTAGCCCGGCCCACTCACAATGAGAGCATTGCCCCTGCCATCACCACCATCGCGAGATCCTCCACCAGCGTGATGGTTGACATCGGCAGTTTCAGGCTAGTGCCAAGACAAGCGCAAGTGATGGTCTGCCTGCGGCGCAATGCGGCAACCACACCAAGGCTGGAGAACCCCATCAGCAGCAGCGCCGCGACATTGGTCCACAACGGCATGAGATTGAACAGATAGGCAATGCCCAACCCCAGTTCGAGGAAGGGATAGACCAGCCCATAGGCTGGCCAGCGCTGCGCCAGCAGATCGTAATTGGCATAGGCAGCGGCAAACCCCTGCAGATCAAACAGCTTGAAGCCGCCGAAGACGAGAAAAAATCCAGCCATGAAGGCATTCATCGCGGTGTGCCAGTCAAAGCCCGTCGCGCTGCGACCTGCCGCAAACGATACGAGGAGGATCAGACCGACAATAATGAACAGCGGCCTGTAGGTATCCAAGAAACCGCACGCGCTGTCTGGCGTGCCATCGGTGCCGGCTGGTGTCACTGATATCTTGGCCACCTGCGGCGTTGGTGTTGCCCCATAGTTGCCCGCCACCGCCAGCGACTGCGTAACATCGCTGGGCACCACGGGAGCATCGCTCTCGATCACCGCCCGTGGCGGCGACAGTGTCACCTCGACATGATTGCCAAGCCCTGCGAGCGCCTGCCGGACTCTTGCGACACAGGCACCGCAATGCATTCCGGTGATGTCGAAAGAGTGTTGCATGTGGAAAGGCCCTGCCGAGATGGATACCCGCTTCAGCTAACCGCTTCCTGTGTCGATTTACAGCCCTTCGAACAGCAGGCTGGAGATGTAGCGCTCGGCGAAGGAGGGGATGATCACCACGATGCGCTTGCCCTCCATGCCGGGTCTTGCGCCCAGCTCGAGCGCCGCTGCGACCGCCGCGCCGGAGGAGATGCCGCCGGGAATGCCCTCCAACCTTGCCAGCGCGCGGGCCGTGTCAAAGGCTGTCTGGTTGCCGACAGTGATCACCTCGTCGATGACACCTGTGTCGAGGATATCCGGCACGAAGCCGGCGCCGATGCCCTGGATCTTGTGCGGGCCGGGCTGGCCACCTGACAGGATGGGCGAATCCTCCGGCTCGACCGCGACAATCCTCACACTTGCCTTGCGGCTCTTCAGCACTTGGCCGACACCGGTAATGGTGCCGCCCGTGCCGACGCCCGAGACGAGAAAATCCACCTCGCCGCCTGTGTCGTTCCAGATTTCCTCAGCAGTTGTCTTGCGGTGAATCTCAGGGTTGGCGGGGTTCTCGAATTGCTCCGGAATGATCGCGCCGGGAATGCTTGCCGCCAGCTCCTGGGCTTTTTGCACTGCGCCGCGCATGCCCTGCGGGCCGGGGGTCAGCACCAGCTCCGAGCCGAGAAGCGCCAGCATCTTGCGCCGCTCGATCGACATGGTTTCAGGCATCACAAGGATCAGCCGATAGCCGCGTGCCGCCGCGACAAAAGCGAGCGCAATGCCGGTGTTTCCTGATGTCGGCTCGATCAAGACGCCGCCGGGCTTCAGCTTGCCGCTGAGCTCAAGCGCATCGACCATGCTGACGCCGATACGGTCTTTCACGCTGGAAATCGGATTGAAAAACTCAAGCTTGGCGAGAATCTCGGCCTTGATGCCGCGCTCCTTGCCAATGCGGTTCAGACGCACAAGAGGTGTATCGCCGATGGTTTCGGTGATCGAGCCATAGATGCGGCCACGGCCCGGTTTTTTGGCCACGCTGTCATTTGCAGCCGCTGATGATTTTGCCTGATTGGCGGGGGGCATGGCTCGCTCCATCAATGTATGGAGCGCAGCCTATCTTCATCAACACAGAGTGTCGATGTTAAAAACAATTAATCTACAAATCAAATCGTAAAATCATGTTCCGGCAATGTATCGCCGAACACCTTCCGGCTCTCGGCCTCGCGGCAAAGATCATCGATCGTTACCTTGTCGAGATTGGTCAGAAAGATTTCGCCGGCCTGCTTCACCGCTGGCGAGATAACCTCATCGACAAGGCGCGAATGCGGGATGGGCGGCAGGCCCTCCTCGCCCGTGGCCTGCATGGCCGCGCGCACCACATCGCCTGCCGTGATCTTGCGGCGCTCGCGTGCCAGCTCATAGCCGCCGCGGGGCCCGCGCACGCCCTTGAGCAGACCATTGCGCACCAGCGCCTGCATCACCGTTTCAAGGTGGCGCGGAGGCAGATCATGGCGCGCCGCCATCACCTTGGCAGAGACAGGCATGGGGCGTGCGTGCAGGGCAATATCAACCACGGCACCAATGGCGAGCACACTGCGGCGTGACAGCAGGATCATGTCAGTCTCCAAGCTTGTTCTTGCGGGCATCTGGCGGAGAAAGCCCGGTCGAGCCAAATCCACCAACACCGCGTGTAGTTTGTTCTAGGGCATCGCTTTCGAAAAGGGTAGCCCTATTCACAGCACAAATGACGAGTTGCGCTATGCGCTCGCCACGGCTGAGGACAACCTGCTTATCTCCCAGATTCACCAGCAGCACCTGCACCTCGCCGCGATAATCGCTGTCGATTGTGCCGGGCGCATTCAGCACCGTGATGCCATGTTTCAGCGCCAAGCCCGAGCGCGGTCGCACCTGCCCCTCGAACCCCTCCGGGATTGCCAGCATGAGACCTGTTGGAACCAGCACCCGTTCACCGGGTGCGAGAGTGATGGGCGCGCCATCAGGCACGGCAGCGGCGAGATCGAGCCCGGCTGCGCCAGCTGTCGCGTAAGCTGGCAGTGCCAAGCCCTCGCCATGGGCCAGACGCATCACGGCAATCGAGACAGGCGGATTGTGGCTCATCAGCCGAGCTGTGTCGCAAAATGACTGATCAGCCTCGCAGCCGTCTCTGTCTTGCTCATCCTGGGCCAGGATTCGACCACTTCGGCCGAGACAAGATGCACAGCATTTTCGTCCCCTCCCATCACCCCGCCAGCCACGCCGCTGCTAAGGCTGACATCATTGGCGATGATGAGATCGGAGCGCTTTTTCGCAAGCTTCGCCTTGGCATGGGCGATGACATCATTGGTCTCAGCCGCAAAACCCACGACCAGCCTGGGGCGGCCCGATGTCATCGCCGCGACTGTCGCCAGAATATCCGGGTTCTCGGTGAGCGTGATGGCGGGCGGGCGAGATTTACCATCAGGCCCTGATGCGCCCTTCTTGATCTTTTGGCCGGCTGGTTCCACACCCCAATCGGCAACCGCTGCCGCGAAGATGGCAATGTCCGCCGGCAGCGCTTTCTCCACGGCTGCCAGCATCTGCCGCGCGGTTTCAACATGGATCGTGGTGACGCCTGCCGGATCTGGAATGGCCACCGGCCCGCTGACCAGTGTGACGCGCGCGCCAGCCGCCGCAGCAGCTGCCGCAATGGCGTGACCCTGCTTGCCGGAGGAGCGATTGGCGATGAAGCGCACCGGATCAATCGGCTCTATCGTTGGCCCTGATGTCACCAGCACATGCCTGTTCGCCAAGCTTGCCCCCGGCACTGGCCTAGGCTGGCAGGTTGCGAGCTTTGCCTCAATCGCGGCCAGCAATTCCGGTGGCTCGACAAGCCGCCCGAGGCCAAACTCGCCGCAGGCCATGGACCCGCTCGCCGGGCCAACCACGCTCACGCCATCGGCCTTGAGTTGCGCGAGATTGCGCTGCGTGGCGGCATGGTGCCACATCCGCACATTCATTGCCGGGGCAATCAGAATGTCCTTGTCGGTGGCGAGCAAGGCAACGCTCGCCATGTCATTGGCGATGCCATGCGCCATCTTGGCCATCAGATCAGCCGTGGCGGGCGCGACCACAACGAGATCGGCGGAGCGGGAGAGGGCGATATGCCCCATCTCGACCTCATCGGTCAGGGAGAAAAGGTCATCATAGACCTTCTCGCCAGCCAGCCCGGCAACTGAGAGCGGCGTGACGAACTCCGCACCGGCCTTGGTCAGGATCGGCGTGACGGCAATGCCCTTGCGCCGCGCCAGACGGATCAACTCCAGCGCCTTGTAGGCGGCAATGCCGCCGCCGATGATGAGGAGAATGCGCTTGCTGGAAACTGTCATCGAAACCACGCTTGATAGCCTTTCGCGGCTTTATCACCGAAACGGAGGCTCATCAAAGCTGCGCAGCTTGCGCGAGTGGATCGAGGCTCCTGCAGCCTTGAGAAACTCAACCGCCTCGACGCCGATCATGAAATGCTCTCGCACGGCGCGGTCATAAAAGGCATTGGCCGCGCCCGGTAGCTTGATCTCACCATGGAGCGGCTTGTCGGAGACGCATAATAACGTGCCGTAGGGCACGCGGAAGCGGTATCCTTGCGCGGCAATCGTGCCGCTTTCCATGTCGATGGCAATTGCGCGCGAGAGGTTGATGCCGCGCCGTTCCTGGGCCCAGCGCAGTTCCCAGTTGCGGTCATCC
>JBOFIL010000174.1:0-6331 GCA_051650165.1 Allobosea sp. | reverse complement strand
CCCATGATGGCATCGCGCGCGCGGCCCGAACGTCCGCCCAGCACGATGGCGACGACATGCTTGCCATCGCTCTTGGCCGAGGTCATCAGGTTGAAGCCGGATGAACGCGTGAAGCCGGTCTTGATGCCGTCGACGCCCTCGATGCGCCCGAGCAGCTTGTTGTGGTTGCGATAGACATCGCCGGCATATTCAAAGTTGCGCGTCGAGAACATCGCGTATTGCTTCGGGAAGCGTTCCTGAATGGCGCGCGCAAGAATGGTCAGGTCACGTGCAGTGGTCACCTGCTCGCGATCCGGCAGGCCGGACGCATTGCGGAATACTGTGCGGTTCATGCCGAGTGAGCGCGCTTTGCGCGTCATCATCTCGGCGAATTTATCTTCGTCACCAGCAATGTTCTCGGCAACGACCACGGCGGCGTCGTTGGCGGATTTGGTGATGAGTGCCATCACCGCATCGCGCACGGCAATGGTTTCGCCGGCTTCGAGATAGAGCTTGGAGGGAGATTGGCGCGCAGCCTCTGACGAGACACGCAGCGGAGTCTCCATGGTAAAGCGCCCACGCTCGATCTGTTCAAACATCAGATACAGCGTCATCACCTTGGTGATGGAGGCCGGGTGACGGAGCGCATCCTCATTGACCGCATGCAGTGTGCGGCCACTCTTGGCGTCAATGACCATGGCCGCATAGGGCGGGGAATAGCCGCCGCGTTTCTTGCGCCTTGCGGCCTCGGCTGGGTCAGCCGTCGCAACAAGCACAGCTGCTGCTGCACCTATAGAAAGAACAGCCGCGCGGATTGCGCGCGCCATGCCCGACTTCACGTTGAACGCCATCGACCCGTCCCGTCGCAACTCACACACTCTCTTTGAGGCCACGCGACTGGCGTTGCTTCAAAGTCACAGTCTTGCATGCTAGGCCAGCGAGGTTACGCAGCCGTTAAAGCCGACTGAAGAATGCTGGGCGCTGCATGGCGGAATCAAAATCCTATTGCATCGCAGCAAGTCTCTTGACATTCATGTTGCATTGCACAATATGAGGCCTGTTCGGAGAGCGGTGCTGGCGCTGGCTACTCCTGAGAACGGAACCCAGGCAGCCCAAACCGGGCTTCCGCTAGATGCAGAGGCAGCGCACCGCGCTGACAGGGATCATGATGCAGCAGTTCGAAACCATCCAGAAGGCCGGCAAAGAGCAGGTTGACGCAGCGCTGAAGTCTTTCGGCGTCGTTTCCAAGGGCGTGCAGGCCGTTGCCGTCGAGTCGACCGATTATGCCAAGAAGTCCTTCGAGCAGGGCACAGCCGTGTTCGAGAAGCTGGCTTCTGCCAAGACCCTCGACAAGGCCGTCGAAATCCAGACCGAGTTCGCCAAGAGCTACTTCGAGGGCGCCGTTGCCCAGATGACCAAGCTCGGCGAGCTGTACACCGCGATTGCCAAGGACGCTGCCAAGCCGTTCGAAGGCATCGTTGCCAAGGTTGCGCCTGTCGCCACCAAGTGAGGCACAGGGCTTTGGTGGCTTAAGCCGCAGCTGCCCGCCTTCATATCAAGCCCGGCTCAAAAGGCCGGGCTTTTTGCTGTCTCGCGCTGGCAATCATGGCTTGCGCAATTTGGCTTGGTGCCTCTGGCGAAACCGCTCGCTACGCCTTAGCTTATGTGTTGCGCCGGTGGGGGGCATTGACTGTTTGCCCATTGAGGGCGTTGCTTCGGCAGGTTTTGGCTGCTTTATCGCGGCCTCTCTTTGCAGGTTGTTCTTTGATCATACTCAACGCCTCAGCAACCATCGATCTGCCCAGCGCCGCCACAAGCGCCGGCGATGATTCGAATTCGTCAGGCGGCGGCGGTCGTGGCACGGCAGTGCTGACCAGGACGCAGCCGCGCACGCGCAAGCCCAATCTCTACCGCGTGCTGCTTTTGAATGATGATTACACCCCGATGGAGTTCGTGGTGCATATTCTGGAGCGTTTCTTCAACAAGACCATTGAAGAGGCGACAACGATCATGCTCCATGTGCATCAGCACGGCGTCGGTGAATGTGGTGTGTTCACCTACGAGATTGCCGAGACCAAGGTGACGATGGTCATGGATTTTGCCCGCAAACATCAGCATCCGCTGCAATGCGTCATGGAAAAGAAGTAGGAGCCCCGCCAAATGCCGAGTTTCTCGCGCAGTCTCGAACAGGCTCTCCGCAAGGCGTTGGCTCTGGCCAATGAGCGCCACCATGAATATGCAACGCTGGAACACCTCTTGCTCGCGCTGGTCGATGATCAGGATGCAGCGGCTGTGATGCGTGCGTGCAGCGTCGATCTCGATCTGCTGCGGCGCAATCTGGTCGAGTATGTCGATGGCGAACTGGCAAACCTGATCAGTGATGGCATCGAGGATTCCAAACCCACTGCCGGCTTCCAGCGTGTCATTCAGCGCGCGGTTATTCATGTGCAGTCATCCGGCCGCGAGGAGGTCACTGGCGCGAATGTGCTCGTGGCAATCTTCGCCGAGCGTGAAAGCCATGCCGCTTACTTCCTGCAAGAGCAGGACATGACCCGCTATGATGCGGTGAACTACATCAGCCATGGCATTTCCAAGCGCCCCGGCGCAGCTGTCAACAAGCCTGTGAAGGGCGCTGCCGAAGAGCAGGAAAGCCGCGAGCCGCGTGATACTGGCGAGGATGGTGATCGCAAGAAGGAAAAGGACAAAAAGGAAAGTGCGCTAGAGGCTTACTGCGTCAACCTCAACGAAAAAGCGAAGATCGGCAAGATCGATCCGCTGATTGGGCGCGAGGCCGAGGTGCAGCGCACCATTCAGGTTCTGTGCCGCCGCCAGAAGAACAACCCGCTGCTGGTGGGCGAGCCGGGCGTTGGCAAGACCGCGATTGCCGAGGGGCTGGCCCGCAAGATCGTCAATGGTGAGGTGCCGGAGGTGCTGGAGACGGCAACCGTCTTCTCGCTCGACATGGGCACGCTGCTGGCTGGCACGCGCTATCGCGGAGATTTCGAGGAGCGGCTGAAGCAGGTCATCAAGGAGATCGAGCAGCACCCCAACGCGATCATGTTCATCGACGAGATCCACACCGTGATCGGGGCTGGCTCCACATCGGGCGGGGCGATGGATGCATCCAATCTGCTGAAGCCCGCTCTGGCCTCTGGCAATGTGCGTTGCATCGGCTCGACCACCTACAAGGAATACCGCCAGCATTTCGAGAAGGACCGCGCCCTGGTCCGCCGCTTCCAGAAGATCGATGTCAACGAGCCGAGCATCCCGGATGCCATCGCGATCCTGAAGGGGCTCAAGCCCTATTTCGAGGAGTTTCACAAGCTGCGCTACACGGCAGAGGCCGTGAAAGCCGCAGTGGAATTGTCCGCGCGCTATATCCATGACCGCAAGCTGCCAGACAAGGCGATCGACGTGATCGACGAGACGGGCGCGTCGCAGATGCTGCTGCCGGAATCAAAGCGCAAGAAGACCATCGGCATCAAGGAAATCGAGGCGACCATTGCCACGATGGCGCGTATTCCGCCCAAGACGGTGTCGAAGGATGACTCCACTGTGCTCCAGCATCTCGAAGAGACGCTGAAGCGCACGGTCTATGGCCAGGAAAAGGCGATTGAGGCGCTGTCCGCCTCCATCAAGCTCGCCCGTGCCGGCTTGCGTGATCTTGAAAAGCCGATTGGGTCTTACCTGTTCGCGGGCCCGACTGGCGTCGGCAAGACTGAGGTTGCGCGCCAGCTGGCCAACGCGCTTGGCGTCGAGCTGATCCGCTTCGATATGTCCGAATACATGGAGCGCCACACGGTGAGCCGCCTGATCGGCGCGCCCCCTGGCTATGTCGGCTTTGATCAGGGCGGCCTGCTCACTGACAAGGTGGACCAGCATCCGCATTGCGTGCTCCTGCTCGATGAAATCGAGAAGGCGCACCCCGATCTGTTCAACATCCTGTTGCAGGTCATGGATCATGGCCGCTTGACTGACTCCAACGGCAAGCAGGTCAATTTCAGGAATGTCATCCTGATCATGACCACCAATGCCGGCGCGGCAGACATGGCCAAGCAGAGCTATGGCTTCACCAAGACCAAGCGTGCCTCCGAGGACAATGAGGCAATCAGCCGGATGTTCACGCCTGAGTTCCGCAACCGTCTTGATCAAGTGGTGGCGTTTGACCACTTGCCGAAATCGGTCGTGTCGCGCGTGGTGGACAAGTTCGTCATGCAGCTTGAGGCACAGCTTGCTGACCGCGCCGTGACCATCGAGCTCAGCGATGAAGCCCGCGAATGGCTGGTCGAGAACGGCTATGATGAGGCAATGGGCGCGCGGCCCATGGCGCGGCTGATCCAGCAGACGATCAAGACACCGCTCGCGGATGAGGTGCTGTTCGGGCGGCTCAAGACCGGCGGTGCCGTGCGCGTCGTGGTGGTCGAGAGCAGCGAAACCGGCATCAAGGTGCTGGGGCTCGAATATCCGGCCGGGCCGGTTGTGCCCAAGCCGGAGAAGGATGTGGCCGAGCGCACCAAGGCCAAGCGCGCCAAGCGCAAGGCTGAAAAGGCGTCTGACCTGCTCGATGACCTGCTGAAGTCACCCAAGGCCAAGGGTGGCAAGAACAAGGGCAAAGGTGGCGCTGGAGACGAGCCGGAGCAGCCTGTTGCGCCAGCTGGCGGCGCGTCGGCGCGCAGCGTACGCAGTGTGCCCAAGGTTCCATTGACCAAGGCGTGATGAGATGTGGCTGAAGGGAAAGACTGCGGCGGCTGAGCTGGAGCCTGAGACGGCTGCCCCGCCGCAACAGCAGCGCAAGGGCTGGTTTGAGAAGCGGCGGGAGCGCCGCAAGCGCCGGCGTCTGTTCGAGGAAATAGTTGCCTGGATATTCGTGCCGGCGCTGCTCTACGGCTGCTATCTGCTCTACCATGCAGTAGGCGGCTTGCCGCCAGCCGCCTTCGAGTTCATGGGCGAGGTCACCTCAATGGTGTTGCGCGGCGGGAAGTAGTTCCCTGTTGTGGCCAGCCCATGCCCTGCAAGCAGGGCAGATCACCTTTGACGTGCCTTCCCACATCTTGCTCGGCATTTCACAACAGCGTTGGCCTTGTCGTCCAGAACGCAAGGCAATGTGAGGGCGAGCGGCTGTGTCACACACCATGCAGGATTTCGGGCGGGGTATGCGCGATGCGCTCGCTTTGCCGGCCTGGGTGGTGGCGCTGGCGCTGGTGGGGGTTGGCTCGCTGGCGCGTGATGTCGGCTATCCGCTGCCTGTGGCTGTGCTATCGACATTGCTGGTCTGGGCCGGGCCTAGCCAGGTGCTGTTTTTCGGGTCCATCGCGACCGGCGCGGCTTGGAGTGCGATAGCACTTTCGATTGCCTTCGCATCGCTGCGCTTCCTGCCGATGACGGTCTCGATCCTGCCGCTGCTGAAGCGCCCTGGGCAGGGCATGGCGATGCAGGCGCATCTGGCGCATTATGTTGCCGTCACCGTATGGGCCGAGGGCCTGCGACGGCTGCCGGGCATGCCTTCTGAGCGGCGCATCCCGTATTATCTCGGCTTTGCCAATGCCTGCATCTGGCTAAGCGCCGGCTCCACGGCGCTGGGCTATCTTGCAGTTGGTGCCGTGCCAAAGCCTGTGGCGGCGGGGTTCTTGTTCCTTTCGCCGGTGTTCTTCCTTGTTTCGATTGTCGCAGGCGCAAGGGCGCTGGCGGATTACGTGGCGATTGCGCTGGGGTTTGTGCTCGCGCCAATCTTTGATCGGCTGATTGGCGGCGGCTTTGATCTAATCTTCGCCGGGCTTGTGGGCGGCAGCGTGGCCTTCCTGATGAAACGCCTTTCGCGCGGCAATCCGCCCGGCCATGAGCGCAGCAGCGGGGAGGGCGGTGCATGAATGCCGCTCTGATCACGCAGCCTATCGCGTTCCTCGATGGGCCATGGTGGCCTTATCTGGCGCTTATCCTTTTCGCAGTGCTTCCAACCGAGATCTGGCGCTGGTGCGGTGTGATCTTCGCGCGCCGCCTGGATGAGGGGTCGCCAGCGCTGGAGTTCGTGCGGCTGGTGGCCACGGCGCTGCTTGCTGGCGTTGTCGCCAAGCTGGTTGCCACGCCATCCGGCGCGCTGGCCGAGCTTCCGGCGTTGCTAAGGTTTGGCGCGTTGGCGGCGGCTCTCGTGATGTTGGCCTTCGCTCGCACCCGGCTGCTCTGGGCCGTTGGCGCGGGCCAAGCGGTGCTCATCGGCGGTGGATATTGGTGGATGGGGTAATCAGATTGCCAGCGCAGCCCTGATCTTTTCGGCATTTGCCGCCAAGACATCACTGGGGGCCATGTCGCCCGTGTGGGGGCGCAAACTCACGCCTTCATGGCGCGGCATGACATG
>JBOFIL010000173.1:0-2646 GCA_051650165.1 Allobosea sp. | reverse complement strand
AGCCGGATGAGCGCCAAGGCCAGCCCGAGAATGCAGCCCAGCGTGACGGAAATCGCAACAAGCTGGAGCGTCAACCCCAGCCCCGTCATCATGCGGCAGCCGTAGCGCTCCAGCACCTCGGAGCCGAGCCAGATGCCGGGCTGCTCGCACCACATCAGCCCGCCCTCCCAAAGCCGGAATGGCCGCGATTGGCGCGGGTCTCAAGCCGGTTGAAGAACGCCGTAGAGATCAGCGAGAATGCGAAATAGATCAGCATTGCCGCGCCAAAAAACAGGAAGGGCTCCTTGGTGATCGCGTTCGCCCGCGTGGTGATGAACATGATGTCCTGCAACGTGATCACCGAGACGAGCGAGGTCTCCTTCAGCAGCACCATCCAGTTGTTGCCAAGGCCGGGCAGGGCGACGCGCATGAGCTGCGGGAACACCACCAGCCGGAACGCCTGTCTCTTGGTGAGGCCCAGTGCCGCTGCTGCCTCGCGCTGGCCTTTATGGATGGAATTGAGCGCGCCAACCCAGACCTCGCTGGAAAAAGCCCCAAGCACCAGCCCCAGCGCCACCATGCCGGCCACGAAGGGATGCATCGAGAATTGGCCGGGCAGACCTGCGCTTTTCCAGAGGCTTTGCAGCAGCATCTGCACGCCGAAATAGATGATGTAGAGCGTGAGCAGCTCGGGAATGCCGCGAAAAACCGTGGTGTAGATGGTCGCAAAGCCGCGCGCGATGGCGCTTTGTGAGCGGGCCATCAGCGCGATGGTGAGCCCAAGAGCTAGCCCGAAGGGCAGGGTGGCAAGCGCAATGGCGATGGTGATGCCCGCGCCCTGCAACAACGCGAGGCCCCAGCCTTCAGGCCCAAAGCCGAGGAGGGTCAGGTAGCGGTCCATGTGGGCCAATCATGCCGAAACTCAATAACGGCGGTCACGACCGCTCCGTCATGCTCGGCCTTGTGCCGAGCATCCACGTTTTGGGAATGCGTCAGGAAAGACGTGGATGGTCGGGACAAGCCCGACCATGACGCTGAAATCCTGATTAGTATGGCTCGCATCAAAGGATCGGAACCTTGACCCATTTCTCGCCGATTTTCTTCAAGGAGCCATCGGCGATGGTTTCGGCGATGGCCTTGTTGAACATGTCTCGCAAGGCCGTGTCTTCCTTGCGCACGGCGCCTGCGACGCCCGGCCCGTGGATCACAGGATCGCGCGTGATGTCAGCGACGTATTTGCAGCAATCCTTGCCCTTGTTGAGAATGAAATCATTCAGCGAGAGCGAGTCGGCGATCACATAATCCAGCCGGCCATTCGAGAGATCGAGATTGGCCTCTTCCTGCGTCGGATACAGGCGGATGTTCGCGTCCTTATAGTGCTTCTCAAGGAAATTGGCGTGGATGGTTGAGCCCTGCGTGCCGATGGCCTTGCCCTTGAGCGCGGTCGGCGTCACATCCGCCGAGGTCACGGATTTGGCGGCGATGGCCCAGACCGGCGTGCGGGTATAGACGCTCGTGAAATCAACGCGCTTGGCACGCTCTTCCGTGGCGTTCATGCCGGCGATGATGATGTCATATTTGCCGGCGAGCAGGGCGGGGATGATGCCATCCCAATCCTGCACCACCCAGGTGCATTTCACCTTCATCTTCTCGCACAGCGCATTGCCGTAATCGATTTCGAGGCCCTCAAGTTGCTTCTGGGCATTGAGGTTGTTGAAAGGCGGATAGGCCCCTTCCGTGCCGATGCGGACCTCTTTCCATTCTTTCTGCTGGGCCAGCGCGCCTTGCGCGCCCAACGCTGCCACGGCAAGCGCCGCCGCCGCCACAAACCGAACGAAACGCTTCATCTCATCTCTCCCTGGTTCCGGCGGATGCCCCTTCTGACGAAGACAACCAACCTCTTTTCACAGTTGAGCGGCAGGCGAAGAGAAGCGCAAGCGCGATGTTGCATGCGAGCGCCTGTTTGGCGGGCCAAAGTGCCCAATTGCCGCTTATTTGTTGGGCTGTAAGGCGGGCGAAACCGCCACCAGACACGCCAGCGTGTGCAGAACCTGCGCGGCGACATGGGCGGTGTTGGTGGTGCCGTCATATTGCGGCGCGACCTCGACGACATCGCCGCCGATGATGTTTCGGCCCTTGAGCGCGCGCAGGATGGCAAGCGCCTCGCGCGGGGTGAGGCCGCCCACCTCCGGCGTGCCTGTGCCGGGGCAGAAGGCGGGGTCGATGCCATCCACATCGAAGCTGACATAGGTTGGCCCATCGCCAATCACCGCGAGGGCTTTCGCGATGACGGCTTCCAGCCCCATCGCATCAACCTCCTCGGCATGGATCACGGTCATGCCGCTTTCGTAGGAGAACTCCCACAGATATTCCGCGCCGCCGCGAATGCCGATCTGGATGGTGCGCGTCGGATCGAGCACGCCCTCCAGCACGGCCTGCCGGAATGGCCCGCCATGGTGGAACTTGGTGCCCTCGAACGGGCCGGATGTGTCGCAATGCGCATCGATATGCACCATGCCGACCGCGCGTTTCCTGCCCACCGCCTTCAGGATCGGCAGGCTGATGGAATGATCCCCGCCGACGGAAAGGGGTACGACGCCCGCCTTCACCACCTCATGATAGAAAGCCTCGATGTCGGCATGGCAGCCAGCCAGATCATAGCGGCTC
>JBOFIL010000172.1:0-5638 GCA_051650165.1 Allobosea sp. | reverse complement strand
GGCTATCGCAGCCAGGCGGACAGGGGCAGGGCGGATTTCACCCGCGTGTTCACCGCCTGCTCGGCAATGATGCAGAGGATCGTGACACTACCCAAGCCAGTGATCGCGGCGGTGGAAGGGCTGGCGACTGCCGCAGGGTGTCAGCTTGTCGCCAGTTGCGATCTGGCCATAGCTGGAGCAGATGCCCGGTTCTGCACGCCCGGTGTCCATATCGGCCTGTTTTGCTCGACGCCGATGGTGGCGCTCTCGCGTAATCTCTCTCGCAAGGCCGCAATGGAAATGCTGCTCCTCGGCGAGATGGTGGATGCTGAAACAGCCATGCAGTTTGGCCTAATCAACCGCGTGGCTGAGGCGGGCGGCGCGTTAGCAATGGCGCAGGAGGTGGCGGCGAAGATTGCCGGCAAATCGCCGCTGACATTGAGCGTCGGCAAGCGCGCCTTCTATGACCAGATCGAGAAGCCGCTTGGCCAGGCCTATGATGAGGTGGGCCGCGTCATGATCGAGAACATGCTGGCGCGCGATGCGGAGGAGGGCATCAAGGCCTTCATCGAGAAGCGTGAGCCTGTCTGGCGCGGGCAATAGCGCTTGGTCTCACGATTTCGTGAAGCGATCTCAATGGCAACTGGCCGCTTTGGCGCAACTCCCTGTTGTCAGGAGACATCAGGGGAATAGCGTGCCTTCCAGTCAACTTTGGGAGGATTGCTGCCATGACACGTTCCCGCATGAAACTTTCCCGTCGCCATCTCATTGCTGCCGGTGCTGCCGCCATGGCCGCGCCCGCCTTGCCGGTGGGCATCACGCCCGCAAGAGCCGCTGCGCCGCAGGTCGGCAAACAGGTTCCCGGCTTCTTCCGCTGGAAGGTCGGCGATTTCGAGGTGACTGCCGTCCATGATGGCATCGTGCGTGGCGCCCTCGACCCGGCCCGCATTCCGAATGCATCGATTGATGATGTGAAGAAATTGCTTGGCACAAATTTCATGTCGACGGAGCAGGTCACGAACAACTTCACAACCATCGTGGTCAACACCGGGCAGAAGCTCATCCTGATCGACTCCGGCTTCAACAACAATGGCGCACCGACCACCGGCCAGATGGGCGCTAACCTCGCCGCTGCCGGCATTGACCCGAAGCAGATCGACACGGTGCTGGTCAGCCATTTCCATCCGGATCACATCAACGGCCTTCGCACCAAGGAAGGCGCGCTGGTCTATGCCAACGCCGAGATCGTCATCCCGAAAGGCGACTGGGATCACTACATGGACGATGCCAAGATGGCCGCTGTGCCGGACGCCGCGCGCGGGGCCTTCATTGTCTCGCGCCGGGTCTTCGGGCCGATTGCAAAGGATGTGCGCCCGCTCGAATGGGGCAAGGAAGTGGTGCCGGGCATCACTGCCATCGCCTCGCCGGGCCACACGCCGGGGCATACCTCGTTCGTGGTGTCGTCAGGCTCCGGCAAGCTGCTGGTGATGGGCGATGCGTGCAATGACCCGCGCATTTTCGCCCGCAATCCGGATTGGCATCTGAGCTTCGATCTGGACAAGCCAATGGCCGTCGAGACCCGGAAAAAGCTGCTTGATATGGCAGCTGCTGAAAAGATGCAGATCTCGTTCTACCACGCGGCCTTCCCGGCCACTGGCTATGTCGCCAAGGATGGCGCCGGGTTCAACTGGTTCCCGGCCAGCTACGCGCCGGTCTGAGCGCGGGAATTTGACATGCGCATGGGCGGCTGGGGCAACTCGGCCGCCTTTTTTGTGTCTTGAAAAAATAATCGCGCGAAACTCAGCTGTCCAAATTCAACTGCCCAAATTCAGGCGCCCGAAATTCAGTTGCCTTGAACTCGGAATGACTTGACGCTGGCGTGCGCTTTGGTGAGATTGCCTTGTGCTGCCACTGTGCGTTGTAGCGCATTCCGGCTCCGGCGGGAGTCTCATCAAACCATTCGAGGACGGCCCCGCGCCGCGCGTCTCCCGCTCATGCTGCTACCGATCTCGCAGGAACTCCTGCTCGCTTTTCTCCTGTTTTGTGGTGCTGCGCTCTATTCCAGCGTTGGCCATGCCGGTTCATCGGCTTATCAGGCCGCCATGGCGCTGTTCGGCGTGCCGCCAGCGGTGATGCGCCCCACGGCCCTGACCCTGAACATCATTGTTTCAAGCCTGGGAACCATACGCTATTCGCGCTCTGGCCTGACCGATTGGCGAATGCTTGCGCCGTTGCTGGCGGGCTCCATCCCGGCGGCTTTCATTGCTGGCGGCATGAAGGTGCCTGCGGAAGTCTATCGCCCGCTGCTGGGCGCTGTGCTGATCTTCACCGCTGTCAGGCTGCTCTGGCCCGGCGCGATGCGCTTCAATGCCGTGGCCAGCCGGCCAAGACCATGGCTTGCTCTGCTTGCAGGCGCAGGCATTGGCGCGCTGGCGGGCCTGACCGGCACGGGCGGCGGCATTTTCCTCTCGCCGCTGCTGATCTTCGCCGGCTGGTCCGAGACGCGGCGCGCATCTGGCACAGCCGCTGCATTTATCCTGTTCAATTCCATGGCGGGGTTGGCCGGCAATTATCTCTCCACCCGCGCGCTACCACCCGACATCTGGCTGTTTGGCGGCGCGGTACTGGCTGGCGGCATCATCGGCACCACGCTTGGCATCTCGAAGCTGGCTGTGCCGGCATTGCTCAAGGCGCTGGCGGTTGTGCTCTTGATCGCGGCGGCAAAACTGATCTTTGGATAATCTTGGGTTGACAGCCGCAGCCTGCATTGTCACCTCAAGATCATGACCAAGCCCTTCGATCCTGCCGCCCACGAAAACTACCCGGATGCGCAGATCCGTGACATCCTCAAGAGCGTGAAACGCATCGCGATGGTCGGCGCTTCGAACAACGAGGCGCGGCCGAGCTGGATCGTGACGAAATACCTGATTGATCGCGGTTATGATGTCATCCCGGTCAATCCGGGGCTGGCGGGCCAGCAGCTGTTCGGACGGCCCGTTTATGCTTCGCTCAAGGATGTGCCCAATACGCCAGATAATCCCATCGACATGGTGGAAATCTTCCGCAATTCGGAAGCCGCCGGGCCAATCACCGATGAGGCATTAGCGCTGGACCCGCTCCCGAAGGTGATCTGGATGCAGCTTTCGGTGCGCAATGATGCGGCGGCTGCCAAGGCGGAGGCTACCGGCCTCACCGTGATCATGAACCGCTGCCCCAAGATCGAATATGGCCGGCTCTCGGGCGAGATCGGCTGGCAGGGCATCAACTCCAGAATTCTATCCTCCAAAAAGCCCGTGCTGGCTGGCAAGGGCTTTCAGAAGCTGACAATCCATCGCCCGGGGACTTGAGTATTGGCACTTGAGCCTTGGCACTTGAGTCTTGGCACCTGAGCGATTGACAAGCCTCCGTGTCGTTCGTTAAATCGAACGTATTGTTCTTCGTTGTCTCATCGAGGTTTTGTCATGTCTGCCAATCATCCCGGCTTCAACACGCTCGCCATCCATGCCGGCGCAGCGCCCGATGCGGCGACTGGCGCGCGCGCGACGCCGATCTATCAGACCAGCAGCTTTGTGTTTGATGATGTGGACCATGCCGCCTCGCTGTTTGGCTTGCAGGCTTTTGGCAATATCTACACCCGCATAGGCAACCCGACCAACGCGGTGCTGGAAGAGCGCGTCGCGGCGCTTGAGGGCGGCACGGCAGCGCTGGCGGTGGCCTCCGGCCATGCGGCGGAGTTCCTCACCTTCCATGCCCTTCTTCAGCCCGGCGATGAGTTCCTTGCTTCGAAGAAGCTTTATGGCGGCTCGATCAACCAGTTCAATCATTCATACAAGAACTTCGGCTGGAACGTGATCTGGGGTGACCCGGATGACATCGAGAGCTTTGCCGCTGCCGTCACCCCGCGCACCAAGGCGATTTTCATCGAGTCCATCGCCAATCCCGGTGGCGTGATCACCGATATTGCCGCTGTCTCGGCCATCGCGAAGAAGCACAACATCCCGCTCATCGTCGATAACACCATGGCGAGCCCCTACCTCATCCGCCCCTTCGAGCATGGCGCGGACATCATCGTGCATTCCGCCACCAAGTTCCTCGGCGGCCATGGCAATTCGATTGGCGGCCTGATCGTGGATGGCGGCAAATTCAACTGGGTGGGCGATGATCGCTTCCCCATGCTCTCCAAGCCCCGCCCCGAATATGGCGGCATGGTGCTGGGGGAGACCTTTGGCAATTTTGCCTTCGCCATCGCGACGCGTGTGCTCGGCTTGCGCGATCTCGGGCCAGCGCTTTCGCCTTTCAACGCCTTCATGCTGCTGACCGGCGTCGAGACTTTGCCACTTCGCATGCAGCGCCATTGCGACAATGCGCTGGCCGTTGCGCAGCATCTTGCCAAGCATCCCGCCGTGAGCTGGGTGAGCTATCCGGGCTTGGCCGGCGACAAGTATCATGCGCTCGCCAAGCGCTACAGCCCCAAGGGTTCAGGCGCGGTGTTCACCTTCGGCCTGAAGGGCGGCTATGAGGCGGGCGTGAAGCTGGTGACAGAACTGAAGCTCTTCTCGCATCTGGCCAATATCGGCGACACGCGCTCGCTGGTGATCCACCCGGCTTCGACCACGCACCGCCAGCTCACCGATGCACAGCGCGCGCAGTCTGGCGCTGGGCCAGAAGTGGTGCGCCTCTCCATCGGCATCGAGGATGTGGCGGACATCATTGCCGATCTCGATCAGGCACTCGCGTCGTAACGGCTATGGGCTGTAGCGACACATCGGGCTTTGCCACGCGGGCCGTCCATGCCGGAGCCGAGCCTGATCCGGCAACGGGCGCGCGCGCTGTGCCGATCTACCAGACCAATGGCTTTGCCTTTGAGGATGTGGCGCATGGCAGCGACATCTTCGCGCTGAAGCGGGCGGGCTTTTCCTATTCGCGCGGGGCAAACCCCACCAATGCGGCGCTGGAGCGGCGCATTGCCTCGCTGGAGGGCGGCACGGCTGCCATCGCCTGCGGCTCGGGGCAGGCGGCACTCTTGATGATCATCGCCGCGCTCTGTGCAACCGGCGACAGCTTGGTGGCCGCCACGCATGCTTTTGGCGGCTCGATAGGCCTGATGAACCGCATGGACAGCCGCTATGGCGTCAAGGCGCGTTATGTGAACCCGCATGATCTGGGTGAGGTCGAGGCCGCTATCGACGCCACCACGCGCGGGCTGTTCGTCGAGTCCATCGTCAACCCCACAGGCGAGATTGTCGATCTGACGGCGCTCAGCGCCATCGCGAAGCGCCACCGCATTCCGCTGATCGTCGACAACACCATGGCAACGCCCGCCTTGCTGCGGCCCATCGCGCATGGCGCGGACATCGTCTGGCATTCAGCCTCGAAATACATCTCCGGTTCCGGCACGGTGATCGGCGGGCTGATCATTGATGCTGGCACGTTTGATTGGGCCGGCGACAAGCGCTTCCCTCTCATCAGCGAGCCATGGGCCGATTATGATGATGTGGTGCTGACGGACATCCAGTCGCACTCGGCCTTTGCCGCTGCGTGCCGGCTGGTGGGCCTGCGTGAATTGGGCCCGGGCCTTTCGCCAACAGCAGGTTTTCTGATTCTAACTGGCTGTGAGACGCTGCCTTTGCGCATGGCGCGCCATGCCGAGAATGGCGTG
>JBOFIL010000171.1:0-15833 GCA_051650165.1 Allobosea sp. | reverse complement strand
TGGAGCCCAGGCGGTTTGCGCCATGCACCGAGACGCAGGCCGCTTCGCCAATCGCCATCAGGCCGGGCACCACAGTGTCCGGGTTGCCATTGACCTTGGTCAGCACCTCGCCGTGGAAGTTCGTCGGGATGCCACCCATGTTGTAATGCACGGTCGGGATGACCGGGATGGGCTCGCGCGTGACATCGACGCCTGCGAAAATCTTGGCGCTTTCCGAGATGCCCGGCAGGCGCTCATGAAGGATCGCCGGATCAAGATGATCGAGATGCAGATTGATGTGGTCGGTGGCCTTGCCGACGCCGCGCCCGGCACGGATTTCCATCGTCATGGCACGCGAGACAACGTCACGTGAGGCCAGATCTTTCGCGGAGGGCGCATAACGCTCCATGAAGCGCTCGCCAGCCGAGTTGGTGAGGTATCCGCCCTCGCCGCGCGCACCCTCGGTGATCAGGCAGCCCGCGCCATAGATGCCGGTCGGGTGGAATTGCACGAATTCCATGTCCTGTAAGGGCAGGCCGGCGCGCAGCACCATGGCGTTGCCGTCCCCGGTGCAGGTGTGGGCGGAGGTTGCCGAGAAATAGGCGCGGCCATAGCCGCCGGTGGCCAGGATCGCCATCTTGGAGCGGAAGCGGTGGATGGTGCCGTCATCCATCTTGAGCGCGATCACGCCGCAGCAGCGCCCCTCCTCATCCATGATGAGGTCGATGGCGAAATACTCGATGAAGAACTCGGTGTTGTGCTTGAGCGCATTGCCATAGAGCGTGTGCAGAATGGCATGGCCGGTGCGATCTGCCGCCGCGCATGTGCGCTGGGCGATGCCCTTGCCGTATTCCGTGGTCATGCCGCCAAAGGGGCGCTGGTAAATCTTGCCTTCTTCGGTGCGCGAGAACGGCACGCCCCAATGCTCCAGCTCATACACAGCAGCCGGTGCATTGCGCACGAGATACTCGATCGCGTCCTGGTCGCCCAGCCAGTCTGACCCCTTGACGGTGTCATACATGTGGAAGCGCCAGTCATCATTGCCCATGTTGCCGAGCGCCGCCGAGATGCCGCCCTGCGCTGCAACCGTATGCGAGCGCGTGGGGAACACCTTGGAGATGCAGGCTGTGCGAAGACCCGCCTGCGCGCAACCGACAGTGGCGCGAAGCCCCGCGCCGCCGGCGCCCACCACCACGACATCGAAGGTGTGATCGGTGATCGGATAGGCTTGGCCGTTGTAAGAAACACGGGCCCTTGGCGGCGCACCATTGCCGGACTTGACCTTGCCAGTCATCTTGCCGGCAGCGTTTTCCATTGCGCCGCGCACGGCCTTGGCCGCATTCGCCACCTTCGCGCCTGTTATTGCCTTTGCCATGGGTTCAGCCTCCGAATGCGATCTTGAGAATGGCGAAAACCGACGCAACGCCAATGGCGATGGTAAAGAAGTTGTTGGCCATCAGGGCCAGCACCTTGCCGCCCTCGCCATGGATATAGTCCTCAATGATAACCTGCATACCCAGCCGCATGTGGATCAGGCCCGATGCGACAAAGAGCAGCAGCAGCACGGCGACCAGCGGATGCCCGATGGTCTTCAGCGCCGCCTCATAGGGCTTGCCGACAAGGCTGATCAGGATCGCGACAAAGGCGATGGCGAGGACCACATTGGCCACAGCTGTGACGCGCTGCAGCCAGAAATGCTCGGTGCCTGCTTTCGCCGAGCCCAGCCCGCGAACCTTGGAAAGCGGCGTGCGCATCGATGAGTTGGATTGCATGGCTTCCTCCTCAGCGGACGGCATAAGCGATGATCCAGACAAGGATCGTCAACGGGGCGGAAAGAAACAAGGTTGCTCTGGCGAGGTTCATCCGCATGGCAGGCTCATAGCCCTTGCCCATGTCCCAGATGAAATGGCGCAAGCCGCCGACCATGTGGTGGATCAAGGCGAAGGTGTAGCCGAAGAGCACAAGACGCCCGAGGATCGACCCCGCAACCCATTGCGCCATCTCGAAGGACGCCTTGCCGGACGCTGCTGAAATGAGCCAAGCCGCAAGCAGCAATGTGCCGCCATAAAGCGCCGCGCCAGTCACGCGGTGGAGCACGGACATCGCCATGGTCCATGTCCAACGGTAAATCTGCAAATGCGGCGAGAGTGGGCGGTTCAGTTCGGCCATGCTCAGCTCCAATGCCGGGTTTTCTTGTATTCAAACCAGAATGCCAGGCAGCAAAAACATCAATAATGCCGGATGTGACTACGCCATGCCGGCCAGACCGGCAATGCACCACACACTGCAACGATGTGACAAAATTGTATAATTGTTATTTTTATCCCCCCCTCCTGCATCGGACACAGCGCATGACAAATGTCTCATGTCGCTTTCATGTTTCCACAAGGTATTGCCTGCGAGATTTGTTCTCCATACTGGACATGAAAGAGCTTTGCCATGCTAACGATGCCATTGCTCGGGCCATTGCTTCTGGCCTTGCTTGCCTGTCTGGCGGGTAGCCTCCCCGCCTTGGCGCAAACGCAAGGCAGCATCACCACCGCTGACGGCCAACGGAGTTATCTGGCGGATCTACCTGCTGCCGGGCCACCTGCTGCGCTTGTGTTCGTGCTGCACGGGGCGACAGGCACCTCCAGTCAGGTGCGTGAATATTCAGCATGGGGCAAAATCGCCGCGCGCGAGAACATTGCTGTGATTTATCCCCAAGGCCTAGACAAGAGATGGAATGATGCTCGCCCACCAGCCAGTCGCAAAAATCGCCCCAACATGGATTTGGCGGATGATGTCGGCCTGATCAGGGCGCTGGCAGCCAAATTCATAAAGCAAGGCGTGGCAGATCCGCGCCGCATTTATGTCACGGGAATTTCCAATGGCGGCCACCTTGCCTACAGGCTGGCCTGCGAGGCGAGTGATCTTGTCAGCGCGGCTGCGCCCGTGATTGCCAATCTGTCGGCGGCGCTGCTCAATCACTGCGGCGGCAAGCCTGTCCCGATGCTTATTATGAACGGCACAGATGACAAACTCTCGCTGTGGGCCGGCGAAGCTGCTACGGCAGGGCCGGCCTCAGCCATTCTATCTGCGCCCGACAGCCTCGCCTTCTTTGCCCGCCGCAATGGCTGCAGCCCACAATTCAGCGAGCGACGCCTGCCACAACGTGTTGCTAACAGCGAGTCGAGCGTAACAGTCATCTCTGGGAATGGCTGCCGGGCGCGCACCGAGCTTTACAGGGTGGATGGCGGCGGCCACCAGATGCCATCCTTTGGCCCTGCCCGACCCTATCCGATGCTGCATCGCATGCTTGGAACTCGCAATCAGGATATTGAGGGCGCAGAGGTGATCTGGCGTTTCTTTGCAGCCACCCGCTGATACCAGGTCCACAAGACACCGGTACCTTTCAAACCGGCATCAAACCCCAATAATCCAGATCAAGGATCACGCCATCAACGTAGGCATCGCCTTGCCTGAGAGGAAAATCTGCGCAGGGGCGGTTTCGCGTCGCAACAAGCCGCAGCCTGATCGCGGCAAGATCATCCCTGTCCGGCAGATCGCTCATGTCCAGCACTTCGCTCCAGGCATAGACCGTATCGCCCGCGAACAGCGGCGCGACATGGCGCCCAGCATTGATCGCCGCGATAAACGCAAGGTTACCAAGCCCGTTGAACGACAGTGCACGGGCGATGCTGATCACATGCCCGCCATAGATCAACCGCCGGCCGAAGCGCGTATCCTTGGCCGCATGCGCATCGAAATGCACCTTGGCCGTGTTCTGCCAGAGCCTTGTGGCGAGCTGATGCTCGGCCTCCTCGACAGTCATGCCATCGACGTGATCGATCCTTTCACCAATTTCATAATCCCGCCAGCGATGGGCTGAGCCGGAAAGCTCCATGTCCCACCGCGCCATATCGAGCTTGGGCAGCCTGTAGCTGAGGTGTTCCCGCTCCACCACCTTGGGCAGCTCGGGCAGAAGTTCCTCGCCCTGCCAGGGCCCTTGCGTGCGCCGCTTGACCAGCACCCAGCGCACATAATCAAGCACGGCCTGCCCGTGCTGATTCTGCCCCGTGGAGTGCACATAGACGATGCCGGCATCGCCGCCCGATGTCGCCTTCAGGCCAATCACGATGCTGGTGGTGGCCAAAGTGTCGCCAGCATAGACCGGCTGCAGGAAGCGCCCATCGGCATAGCCAAGATTGGCCACAGCATTGAGCGAAATATCCGGCACTGTCTTGCCGAAGACCGTATGGAAGACGATCAGCTCATCGACAGGCTGCGCCGGAAAGCCGATCCCCAAGGCGAAGGCCTTGGAGGATTGCGGCGCAAAGCGTGGCCCGTAAAGCGCCGTGTAAAGCG
This sequence comes from Allobosea sp., assembly GCA_051650165.1. GTDB lineage: Bacteria > Pseudomonadota > Alphaproteobacteria > Rhizobiales > Beijerinckiaceae > Allobosea. Next base: position 11,507 of record JBOFIL010000171.1, on the reverse strand, counting down.
CGATGTCCCCCTCGCTGATCGTGCGCGGCGTCGCGTGAACGATCACGTCATCAATCGCGAAATCCTCGAAAAACCGACCGGCATTAGTCTTAACCGAAGACAGGCCTGCCTGTGTCATGCGTCTGGTCCTTGCATCCATCTGGTCCTTGCAAGATTTGCCTTGCAATTTCACACAGGAGTGGTGCGCCGCAGCATGGTGCAGCGCAATAAGACCATCGTCCAGAATGGACCGTCAGGGTTGGTTCTAATCCTTGCGCAGCATCAAAACCTGCCCCGTGGCCGGATCACGCCGCCAGAGCTTGTCAGTGCCGTAGCTGAAGCCGGCCTCATGCCCCTTGCGCGCTACCAGGAACAACCGCCTGTCCGCCATGCGCCAGCCCGCCGGATCAAAAGTGGAAAACCCCACATCAGGGCAGTTGCCCACAAACCGGGCGGCCTTCACATCAGGCCGGGGCGGGGGTGCGTTTCGAGGCGCCTGCATTGGTTCGGCCAGAAGCTCAAACCGGCAGGCCTCTTTGCGCTGCGCGCGCAGCATCGTGTAGACGCCAGGAGTCTGTTCGGGCGGCGGTGGCGGAGCGAGGGTGAAATCCTCACGCGGCTGCGGCGCTGATGCGACAGCCGCAAGCGCTGCCATGCGCGCGGGTTCCGGATAGCGCCCGGACATGGGCTGCAAGCTCAGCGCCGCGTTGCCGATGCGTCCCTTCATCGGGCCCTCGCCCTCGCGCACGAACTCACCAAGCGGCTGGCCATTGGCACCGCGCAGCACAATGCGGCCATCTTCGCTCAGGCCCCAGAGCTGGACCGCGGCCATGGCAGGCATGGACCGCCGGCAGGGCGCGGGCACGCCCACCACAAGATCAGCCCGCTTGTCTTTCGGGTTGAGCTGTATCCGGCATTTGCGTGTGGGCTCCAGTTCGATCTCCCATGCGCCGGTTGTCGCCCGCACGGCAGGGTGTTCATGCGGCAAAAGCTTAGCTGCTGGGGAAGGAGCGGCGGCTGAATTGGTCGCCTGCACGGGCCTCGCCGTCTGTGCAACAACCGCACCGCCTGCGAACAACGAAGCAGCTGCTGCCAGCACACCAGGTAATGCACGTCTCAAAACCACAAAATCTCCCGACACTGGCAAGCCTCTCAGTACTGGCAAATCTCTCAACGTGGCCATGGTGTTTCAACCACCGGGGTCAGCGGACCCTTGCCCTCAAACCAGGCCACAAGATTATCAACCATCAATTGCCCCATCGCTTCACGCGTATGCACGCTGGCCGAACCCACATGCGGCAGGAGCACGATGTGATCCATCGCAATCAGCTCCGCCGGCACGCGCGGCTCATCCTCGAACACATCGAGCCCAGCGGTCAGGATGGCTTTCTCCTGAAGTGCGATCACCAGATCGCGCTCATTCACCACCGAACCGCGCCCGACATTGATCAAGATGCCATTTGGCCCCAGCGCCCGCAAGACGGCAAGATCGATGAGACCCTTGGTTGACGCCCCGCCCGGCGCGACACTGACCAGGACATCGACATCCGCAGCCATGTCGATGAGCTTAGGATAGTAGCGATAGGCCACATCCGATTGTCTTGAGCGGCCATGATAGGCAATCGGCAGCCCGAAGGCCTCGAGCCGACGCGCCACCGCCTTGCCAATACGGCCAAGCCCGACAATGCCGATCTTGCGGCCACGCAGGCTCGTGGTCAGCGGATAGGGTTTGTCCAGCCATTTCCCGGCGCGCAAATAACGATCAACCTGCGGCAGTTGCCGCACGGTCGAGACCAGCAAGCCAATGGTCAGATCAGCCACCTCCTCGGTCAGCACATCAGGCGTGTTGGTCACCAAAATCCCACGCCGTCCAGCTTCGCTGGCATCGATATGGTCATAACCCACGCCAAAACCCGAGGCGATCTCGACGCCGGGCAGCATATCGAACAGGGCCGCGCCAACAGGCGTGTGCCCGCCAACCGCGATGCCACGAATGCGGTTGGAGAGTGGCTTCAGCATCGCGGCTGCATCCGGCGCAGTCCACAGATCAAACACCTCGAAGCGCGCCTGCAACCGCTCTCGGATATAGGGCATGAGCGGCCCGGTCTGGATGATGGCCGGTCGCTCGTGCGTCTGGGTACCCTTTGAATTGCTCGTCATTGAATTGCTCGTCATTGAATTACTTGCCGTCACATTGCTCGCCATGGACACTCTCCCTTGCATCTCTTCCCGCGCATTTGCCGCATGTTTTCCGCAACAGGCGAGAAATGGCTTGATTTCAATTTTTAATCGTTTGAAATTGTGACTGCTTGGTGATGATCAGTCCAGTCCGACAGCGCCTTCGCCCCGCGCAATACGCGCATGAGGCAAGGCGCTGACACGCGCTGTTATAGTATGATTATTCAAGGGGTTTTTAACCTGATTTCATCGCTGCGAGTGGCCAGCTCGGCCAATGTGTCGCGCAGTGCATCAAGAACCAGCATGGTCATCACAGCCTCGGCTTGCGCGCCATCTTGCGCGGCAATCGCATCCCGCACCCGCTTGTGGTCGCTGAGCGCAGCATCAAAGGCGCGCTCGGATTTCTGCCGCTGCAGCAGCATCGACCATTGAAGCGTCGAGATCACCACATTGGCAAGACAATCCAGCGTCCGGTTATGCGAGGCGGCGAAGATCGCCTCATGGAAGCGCACATCAGCGCGTATATTGGCCTCGCTATAGGGCTTCTCTGTCAGCATGCCATGCAGCGCGGCATCAATGCGTGCAAGATCATCCGGCGTACGGCGAAACGCAGCCAGACGTGCGGCTCCAGGCTCAACCAGACGCCGTAACTCAAACAGATCACGAATGAAATCCTCATTCGGGTCCGCCGCCAGATGCCAGGCCAGCACATCCGGATCAATCAGATTCCAGCCAGAGCGCGGCGCGACGCGCGTGCCAGAACGCGGCCGCGCTTCCACCAGCCCCTTGGCAGTGAGAATTTTTACAGCCTCGCGGTAAGCCGTGCGTGAAACCGAGATTTCGCCTTTGAGCTGGTCCTCATTCGGCAGCAGCTCACCGGCCTTGAACGCGCCGGAGATGATCGCAATGCCAAGACGCTCGGCGACCTGCCCGAACAGACGGTCTGCATTGAACGTCGAAGGCCGCGCCAGACTCTGGATAATCATCGTTGTCAGCGCCCCCTGCCTGCTGGCTTTTTGCCACGCGCCATTGCCCGTTGTCACCCTGTGAAACGGCGCTTGACAGCCCGTTTATATGGTATGACTATAACGCTCGATAAGGCGTGGCAACTTGCCTCATCTTGGCGCTGGCCAGATGCAACAAGTCAAGCCATCCGGCTCTGAAAAGGGCGCACACACGAAGACCGGCCGCTCATAGAAGCACAAAAGCTGGCTTTGAGGGATTGGGAGACGGTAAGAGGGATGGCATCGGTCGATATCGATGGCGTGCGCAAATCTTTCGGCGCGACAGCCATCATTCATGGCGTGGACATTACCATCAATGATGGCGAGTTCGTCATTCTGGTGGGCCCGTCCGGTTGCGGCAAATCAACCCTTCTGCGGATGATCGCAGGGCTTGAGAACATCACCGGCGGCGAGATCAGGATCGGTGGTCGCGTGGTCAACAATGTCCCGCCCAAAGAGCGCGACATCGCCATGGTGTTCCAGAATTATGCGCTCTATCCGCATATGAGTGTGGCCGACAACATGGCCTTCTCCATGAAGCTGCGCAAAGCCCCGCAATCCGAAATCGATGAACGCGTGGACCGCGCCGCCAAGATCCTTGGCCTGACCAAGCTGCTGGATCGCTATCCACGCCAGCTCTCGGGCGGCCAGCGCCAGCGCGTCGCCATGGGCCGCGCCATCGTGCGCGATCCGCAGGTGTTCCTCTTTGACGAACCCCTCTCGAACCTCGATGCCAAATTGCGCGTCTCGATGCGCTCCGAGATCAAGGCCCTGCACCAGCGGCTGAAAACCACCACTGTCTATGTCACGCATGATCAGATCGAGGCCATGACAATGGCCGACAAGATCGTGGTGATGCATGATGGCATCGTCGAGCAGGTCGGCGCTCCGCTTGATCTGTATGACCGCCCGGCCAATCTGTTCGTGGCGGGTTTCATCGGCTCGCCTTCGATGAACTTCATCCGCGGCAAATCCGAGGGCGGCATGTTCCGCTCGGATGATGGCGTGGTGCTGCCTTTGCCCAAGGGCCATTCGGTCGGTGAGGGCAAGGCCGTGACCTATGGCATCCGCCCCGAGCATCTGCGGCTCGACCCCAAAGGAACAGAGGTCGAGGTGGTGCTGCTCGAGCCGACAGGCTCCGAGACGCAGGTTGTTGTTCGGGTCGGCGGCCAGGATGTCACGGGCGTATTCCGCGAACGCATCATGGCCGGCCCCGGCGACAAAATCCGCATTTCACCCGACACCAGCCTCATCCATCTCTTCGATGCCGAAACAGGCCAACGTCTGGGCTGAAAGCATGCAACCCGGCAGCAAGACCGGATAACGACCAGAATAAGAAAGCATCAACGTCCAAAGGGAGGACACAATGAGCACTCTAGACCGCCGTCAACTTCTGGCCGGGGGCGCTGCCGCCGGTCTGCTGGCAGGCTCCGGCCTGACCGAATGGGCAAAAGCCTGGGCGCAAGCCTCGCCCTGGAAGCCGGAGGCCAATGCCTCGCTGCAATTGCTGCGCTGGAAGCGCTTCATCCAGGCCGAGGAAGATGGCTTCATGGCCATGGTCGATGCCTTCACCAAGGCCACAGGCGTCAAGGTCAATGTCATCAATGAATCGCTTGATGACGTGCAGCCAAAGGCCTCTGTGGCGGCCAACACCAATCAGGGGCCGGATCTGTTCTGGGGCCTCTATTCGCTGCCGCACCTCTTCCCGTCGAAATGCTCTGATGTGAGCGATGTCGCGGATTATCTTGGCAAGAAATATGGCGGCTGGGCACCCACCGCCGAGACCTATGGCAAGAATGGCGGCAAGTGGATCGCGATCCCGGTCGGCTACAATGCCAATGTCATCAATTATCGCCAGAGCATGATCGAGAAGGCCGGCTTCAAGGAAATCCCGAAGGATACCGCTGGCTTCCTCGAATTGATGAAGGCCCTCAAAGCCAAGAGCGTTCCGGGCGGCTTTGCCCTTGGCCGCGCCTCCGGCGATGGCAATGCCTGGGTGCATTGGGCGCTGTGGAGCCATGGCGGCAATACGGTCGACAAAGATGACAAGGTTATCATCAACTCGCCCGAAACCGCCAAGGCGCTGGAATACGCCAAGGCGATCAACGACGCCTCGGTGCCCGGCACAGCCTCGTGGAATGATGCCTTCAACAACAAGGCCTTCCTCTCCGGCGAAGTCTCGCTGACCAACAATGGCGTGTCGATCTATGCCGCTGCCAAGGCCGGCGCAGCCACTGATCCGAAAATGAAGGACGTCATGGAAGACATGAACCACTCGGTCTGGCCCATCGGCCCGGCGGGGCGGCCAACCGAGTTCCATATCGCCTATCCGATGATTGCGATGACCTATTCCAAGGTGCCAAACGCCTGCAAGGCCTTCATGGCCTTCATCATGGAAGCCGAAAACTACAACAAATGGCTCCAGAGCGCCGTTGCGTACATCTCGCATCCGCTGAAGGCCTATGAGGCCAACCCGGTCTGGACCTCAGACAAGAAACTGGCCGTGGCGCGCGATGCGGCATGGAACACGCTGACTGCAGGCGGTCTTGGCTCGGTCGGCGAGAAAGCGGCCTCCGCACTGGCGGATTTTGTGGTGCTCGACATGTTCGCCACGGTCTGCACCGGGCGCGAAGATGCCAGGGGCGCGATCCGCATCGCCGAGCGCCAGCTCCAGCGCATCTATCGCTGACACAACTCACGCCGGGCCTTCCGAAGCAGGGCCCGGCGTTTCTCACATTCACGCACCTGAAGGGATCGCACGGATGGACGCGGCTATCGCCAAGCCCTCTGCGGCAAGAATGGCTGCTCGCGAAGTGAGCGCCTGGGAGCGGCTGATGACCAGCCGAAACTGGCTGGGCTTCTGGTTCATGATGCCTGCCATCGCGTTTCTGGTGCTATTCCTGGCTTATCCGCTGGGGCTCGGCGTCTGGCTGTCCTTCACGGACACACGCATAGGCCGCCCCGGCAATTTCATCGGCCTGGAGAACTACGAATGGATCATCGGTGATTCAAAGTTCCTCGGCGCTGTGTTCAACACGCTGTTTTACACCGGCGTCGCGAGCGTTCTGAAATTTGGGCTAGGGCTTTATCTGGCGCTGCTGCTCAACAACCACTTGCCGTTCAAGGCGCTGATCCGTGCGCTGATCCTCATCCCATTCATTGTGCCGACAGTGCTATCCGCCATCGCCTTCTGGTGGATTTTTGATCCGCAGTTCTCGATCATATCATGGACACTGAAAGGCTGGGGCTGGCGCACGACCAACATCGATTTCCTCGGTGACACCTGGAACTCGCGCTGGAGCGTGATCTTCGCCAATGTCTGGCGCGGCGTGCCCTTCATCGCGATCACGCTGCTCGCTGGCCTCCAGACGGTGTCTCCCTCGCTCTACGAGGCCGCAACGCTCGATGGCGCAACACGCTGGCAACTTTTCCGCTATGTCACCTATCCGCTGCTGACCCCGATCATCTCAGTGGTGATGACTTTCTCGGTGCTGTTCACCTTCACCGATTTCCAGCTGATCAAGGTGCTGACTAATGGCGGGCCGGCAGGCGCAACCGAGCTGATGGCCACCATGAGCTACAACACGGCCATTCTGGGCGGCAAGATTGGCGAGGGCGCGGCGATCTCGACTGCGATGATCCCCTTCCTGCTCGGCGCGATCATGATCTCGTGGTTCGGCCTCCAGCGTCGCAAATGGCAATCCGGGGAGAAGGACTGATGGCGGCCTCACCACTGGTGTTTCTGCGCGGACCGGACAGGCCCGGCCCGCGTCTGTTCGGCCTCCAGCGCCGCAAATGGCAATCCGGGGAGAAGGACTGATGGCAGTCTTCCCGTCATGGTCGGGCTTGTCCCGACCATCCACGACTTGGGCACCCGTCAGGAAAGACGTGGATGGTCGGGACAAGCCCGACCATGACGCGGTTGCCTCAGCGGCAAAACGCGAAGGGCAAAGAGCATGAGCACAGCAACACCCCTAACCGCTAAGGCCGACAACTCCGAAGGGATGGACTATCTCGACAAGCTGCCGAGGCGGATTGTCACCGTCTATATCCCGCTGCTGCTGATCATGATCGTGCTGCTCTTCCCGTTTTACTGGATGGGCATCACCTCGGTGAAGCCGAAGAACCAGCTGCTCGATCTCGACACCTATTCGCCGTTCTGGACATGGAACCCGACCTTCGAGCATATCTACGAACTGGTGTTCAAGACGGATTATCCGCTCTGGCTCTGGAACACGATGCTGGTCTCGGTCGTTGCCACCGTGCTGGCGCTGATTGCCAGCGTGCTCGCCGCCTATGCCATCGTTCGGATCAAATACACGGGTGCTGCGACCATTGGCGGCCTGATCTTCCTCGCCTATCTCGTCCCGCCCTCCATCCTGTTCATCCCGCTCTCGACGGTGATCTACCAGTATGGCCTGTTCGACACGCAGATGGCGCTAATCCTGACCTACCCCACCATCCTGATCCCGTTCTCGACCTGGCTCTTGATGGGGTATTTCAAGACCATCCCCTACGAGCTGGAGGAATGCGCACTGATGGATGGCGCCAGCCGCTTCCAGATCCTCACGCGCATCATCCTGCCGCTTGCCATTCCCGGCCTGATCTCGGCCTCGATCTTCTGCCTGACCTTGTGCTGGAACGAGTTCATCTACGCGCTGACCTTCATCAACACGACCTCGAAGAAGACCGTGCCGGTCGCGATCGTCACCGCCTTCACCGATGGCGACCAGTATAAATGGGGCTCGCTCATGGCCGGCGCGCTGGTGGGCTCCCTGCCGCTGGTCGTGCTCTATGCCTTCTTCGTCGAGCACTACGTCTCGGCCATGACCGGCGCGGTGAAAGAGTAACCTGCAATGTTGCCGCTGCACCCGCCCGCCAAAATTGCCTTCATCGGCCTTGGCGCGATGGGCCTGCCGATGGCGCTCAATCTCGTGCGCCGGCAGTTCCATGTCACCGGCTTTGACCTGCGCCCCGCTGTCCGCGCGGCCCTAGCGGCACAAGGTGGGCACGAGGCTGATACCCTCGCCAGAGCCGCAGCGGGTGCCGAGGCGCTGGTGCTGATGGTGGTCAATGCCGCTCAGGCGCGAGATGCTCTGTTCGCGCAAGGCGGGCTTGATGCGATGGCGCGGGATGGCAGCGTCATCCTGATGGCGACATGCCCGCCGGCGGAAGCGGCAAGCATCGCGCGTGATGTGATCGCCTCCGGGCGCGGCTTCATCGATGCGCCGGTCTCGGGCGGTGTGGTCGGCGCGGAAGCCGGCACACTCTCCATCATGGTGGGAGCGAGCGCGGCGGATTATGCCCGCGCCAGTCCCGTGCTGGAAGCGTTCGGCGACAAGCTTTTCCATATCGGGCCGGAGCCCGGCCAGGGCGCGATGATGAAGACCATCAACCAGCTCCTGTGCGGGGTGCACATCGCAGCCGCCGCCGAGGCGCTCTCGCTGGCAGAGAGCGCTGGCATTGATGGCCAACTTGCTTTCGAGATCCTTGGCGGCTCGGCGGCGGCCTCTTGGATGCTGAACAATCGGGGGCCCCGCATGCTGATGGACGAGCCACCAGTGACCAGCGCTGTCGACATCTTCGTCAAGGATCTCAGCATTGTGCTGGATGCAGGACGCAGCGCCAAAACCGCGCTTCCCCTCGCCGCCGCCTCGCACCAGATGTTCCTCGCCGCCTCTGGCCTGGGGCATGGCGCGCGCGATGACTCGCAAGTTGTCGAAGCTTACCGCGCACTCAACCCGCCCAAGCTTATGCCGCCAAAATCCACAACACCCAAAGTAAAAGGTTGAGGTGATGGCACGGCCCCATCACAGCTTTGAAATTGCACCAGCAAGCTCAAGCCGCAACCGTCGAGCCCCGCACCACCAACGTGGGCGGAATGACGATGCGCACCGTCTGCCGGCCCGGATGCGTGATGCGCTCCAGCAGCAATTCAGCCGCCTTGGCTCCCATTTCACCTTGATGGTTCTGGATGGTGGTGAGGCCCGGATACCATTGCGCGGCTTCGCGCACATCATCGCAACCCACCAGCGAGAAATCACGCCCCGCCTCGCGGTTCCTGTGGCGCAGGCCGAGCATTGCGCCAAAGGCGACAAGATCATTGAAGCAGGCGGCAGCCGTCGGTGGATCGGGCAAATCGAGCAAGGCGTGGATGCCCTGGAAGCCGGTGTCGCGCGTGCCGAAACCCTCAACCAGCAGGCGTTCATCCACAGCCAGGCCCAGCCGCTTCATGGTGGCGCGATAGCTGACACGCCGCGCCTTGCCTGTCGAAATGCGGTCATTGCCGCCAATCAGCGCGATGCGACGGTGCCCAAGCCCATGCAGATGCGTGATGGCAATCTGTGTGCCCAGCGCATCATCGGAGCCAACAAAATCAAGGCCCGAGCCTTCGATCTCGCGCGAGACCTGAACGATGGGAATGCCTGCGGCGATCAGCGGCTTGTAGACCTCAAGTTCTGTTCCGCCCGCCGGGCAGACGATAATGCCGTCGGGGCGATACTCCCTGAAGGTGGAGAGCGCGCGGTCCTGCCGCTCAAGGCTCTCGCCATAAGTGCCGAGCAGCAGCGAGCGCCCTTCAGCCGCCGCCTTGTCCTCGATCGCGGCAAGCAGCTCGGCAAAATACGGGTTGGTGATGTCGTGGAAGCCAACACCGATCATGTTGGTGCGCGCGGTGCGCAGGCTGGCGGCGCTGCGGTTGTAACTGTAGCCAAGTTCGCGCGCGGCGGCTTGCACCTTGAGGCGCGTGGCGTCTGCCACAAGCGACGAGCCACGCAAGGCAAGCGACACTGTCGCGGTCGAAACCTCAAGCCGTTGGGCGATGTCCTGCAAGGTGACGCGCCCGGCCACCATGCCGGCTTGCGGCGCGCTTCCCATCTCTGGCCGATACGGCGCTCTCATGCGTTGCCTGTGCTTCAAGCTCCAACTCACCGGAGCGGCCTGTCAGCAAAATTCCCCAAGGTGAGCCGACGATTTAAATGTGCATAACCTCTCTCGAACAATGATGCAAAAGGTTTGGAACCATGGAAAAAATCGGATTCATCGGTGTTGGCCTCATGGGCCATGGCATGGCGAAGAATATTGTCGAGAAAGGCTACCCACTCACCGTTATCGGGCATCGGAACCGGGCTCCGGTGGATGATCTGGTCGGGCGGGGTGCAAAAGAGGCAAAAACACTGGCCGAACTTGCCAGCAATGCCACGATTATCTTCCTGTGCGTGACAGGCTCAAAAGAAGTCGAGGCTGCGGTGCGCGGGCCTGATGGCCTCGGCACGCACGCAAAGCCGGGCACCGTTATTGTCGATTGCTCGACCGCAGACCCGAATTCCACCATGGCCCTGGCTGCTGAACTCAAGCCAAAGGGCATTCACTTCAGCGATGCGCCATTGGGCGGCACCCCGGCACAGGCTGCTGAGGGCCAGCTTTCGGCAATGATTGGCGCGGATGCGGATGTGTTTGCGCGCATCAAGCCGGTTTGCGAAACCTGGGCGCAGAAGGTCGTGCATCTGGGCCCAGTGGGCGATGGCCACAAGATGAAGCTGCTGAACAACTTTGTCTCGATGGGCTATGCTGCCGTCTATGCCGAGGCGCTGACATTGGCGCAGAAGGTCGGCATCACGCCGCAGGGTTTTGACAGCGTGGTGCGCGGTGGTCGCATGGATTGTGGCTTCTACCAGACCTATATGCGCTGGGTGCTTGAGCGAGACCGCAATGCGCACAAGTTCACGCTGGTGAATGCATTGAAAGACATGCGGTATCTTGAAGCCATGGCCGATGCGAGCGGCATCGCCAACCCCATGGGCAATGCGGTGAAGAACAGCTTCGCGCTCGCGGTCAATGCCGGCAAGGGCGATGATTATGTGCCGATGCTCTCGGACATGATCGCCGGCCTCAATGGCGTTTCGCTGACGCCCGACAAGAGCTGAATTCCAGAAGGCCTGTCGTCAATCGGCCGGCGGTTATTCTGCCGCCGGCTTGTGCGGAACGCCTTTCGCCCGTTCGCGCGCCAGCAGGTAGAGCCCGCAGGCGATGACAATGCCGGCGCCAATAAAGGTCCAGCGGTCCGGCCACTGGCCGAAGAGCCACCAGCCGAGCAGCACCATCCAGAAAATCTGGCTGTAGATGAACGGCGCCAGCACAGCGGCGGGCGCAAGCCTGTGGGCGCGAATGAACAGCCAATGGCCGAGCGTGGCAAAGCCACCCATCACCCCCATCAAGGCCCAGCTCTGCCAGCCGGGCGGATCGACCCAGAACAGACCAAGCAGCGGCGTCAGCACCACTACGCCGCCTAGGCTGGAGAAGAACATCGTGGTCTCGGATGAGTCACTCGCGGCGAGCATCCGGGTC
>JBOFIL010000170.1:0-2378 GCA_051650165.1 Allobosea sp. | reverse complement strand
CGTGCTCAAACACCGCATGGCGCTCACCTTTGCGGCCCGCGCTGAAGGCACGACCATCGATAGCGTCATCGCTGATCTTTCCGCCAAGATCGCGTGACGCGCTGATGGTGCGGCTCTCGGTCCTCTCGGATACAGAGCGCAAGCCGGCAAGAGCCGTGCTTGAGGCGGCGCTTGGCCTTGCCGCGCGTATTCCGGGCCTGATGCTGGAGGCGCGGCGTGTGGCCGCCAGCGTTGTGGGCGTGCATGGGCGGCGCAAGGCCGGGCCCGGAGAGAGCTTCTGGCAATTCCGCGCCCTCGCCGCCGGGGAAGCTGCCAACCGGATCGATTGGCGGCGCTCCGCCCGTGATGGCCGCCTGTTTGTGCGCGAGCGCGAGTGGGAATCCTCGCATTCGCTCTGGCTCTGGATCGATCGCTCCGCCTCCATGGGCTACCAATCCAGCCTCGCCAAAACCTCGAAGGTTGACCGTGCGCTCGTTATTGGCCTCGCGCTTGGCGAGATGCTGGTGGAGGCAGGGGAGCGTGTCGGGCTGCTTGGCCTCACGACCGCACAGGCCTCGCGCCGCATTGTCGAAAAGCTTGCCGAAGCGCTCGCCGCCGATGAGCCCGGCCTTGTGGGCGATCTGCCGCCAGCCCACCCGCTCTCGCCCTTCGCCGAAGCCGTCATCATCACCGATGCCCTGACCAGCGCAGAAGGCTGGGCCACACGGCTCAAATCCATTGCCGCCAATGGCGCACGCGGCCATGTGCTGCTGATTGTCGATCCGGTGGAAGAGACATTCCCGTTCTCTGGCCAGGCTGTGCTGCAAGATCCGGAAGCAGGCGATGAGCTTCAGATTGGCGATGCCGATGATTGGCGCGAGGCGTACCTTGCCCGGCTGGCAGCGCATCGCGACGCCTTGCGGACCGCCACGCATGATGTGGGCTGGACCTTGACCATCCACCACACTGACAGGCCAGCGAGCGAGGCGTTGCTGCGCCTCTCGCAGCTTGTCGCCTCATCGCGCGGGAGGGGCTGACAGCATGTTCGGTCTGCCGCTCGCTTTCTCCGCGCCGCTGGTTCTGACAGGGCTCGCCCTGCTCCCGGTGCTGTGGTGGCTGCTTCGCGTCACGCCGCCGCGTCCGCAGCGCATAGCCTTCCCGCCACTCGCCATCGCACGCGATCTTGTGCCGGAGCGACAGACGCCATCGAACACGCCATGGTGGCTGTTGCTGATCAGACTGGCCGTCGCTGCGCTGATCATTCTGGCTGCTGCCGGCCCGGTCCTGAGCCCGCAATTGCGCGAAGGCGCGGCCCCATCAGGCCCGACCATCATCCTGATCGACAATGGCTTCACCGCCGCGCGAGACTGGCAGGAGCGCATGGCGCTGGCCGAGGCGCGCATCGGCAATGCCGCCCGCGAAGGCCAGGGTGCGGCCATCATCGGCCTTGCCGAGCTGCCGGGAGATGTTGCGATTGGCGCGCCGCAAGCCGCTCTGGAGCGCCTGCGTGCTTTGGCGCTTCGCCCCCATGCCGCTGACCGCGCCGTGCATCTGCCCAGCATCGAGGCAGCCCTTGCCCGCTGGCCTCAGGCGCACCTCATCTGGATCAGCGACGGCGTTGCCGTGAGCGATGCCGCGCCCTTCCTCGCAAAGATGCGCGAATGGGGCAGCGCCGGCAGGCTGGTCATCCATGCCGACCCACCTGCAGGACTGGCGCTTAGCTCCGCCGAGAACCAGAATCAGGCGCTGAATGTGAAGGTGCTGCGCCCCCTCGCCACTGGCGCAAGCGATGGCATTATCCGCGCGCAGGATGTGAAGGGCCTGCCACTTGGTGAAGCGCCCTTCGTGTTTGGCCCGGCCGCCACCGAAACCATCGCGCGCCTGCAAATGCCGATCGAATTGCGCAACGCTGTTTCGCGGCTTGAGATCGAGGGCGAGCGCTCGGCTGGCGCGGTGCATCTGGTCGATGAGCGCGGCAAGCGCCGTCGTATTGGCATCATTACCGCCGTCACCGCCGACACAGCGCAGCCGCTGCTCTCGCCTGTCTATTATGTCACCCGTGCGCTGTCGCCCTTCGCCGAACTGCGCGAGCCCCCAGCTGGCGCAACCGACCCCATCGGCACATTGATAGGCCAGAATCTATCACTGCTGGTGCTCGCAGATGTGGCGGCCTTTGACCGCGAGGCGACTGACCGCCTCAACAGCTTTGTGGATCGTGGCGGCGTCATCGTGCGCTTTGCCGGCCCGCGCCTTGCAGCGGGCGGCGATGCGCTTTCCCCGGTGAGGCTCCGGCGCGGCGGGCGCAGCCTTGGCGGGGCGCTGTCATGGGATGCGCCCAAGAAGCTCGCGCCCTTCACGCGCCAGAGCCCCTTCGATGGTTTGACGACACCTGATGAGGT
>JBOFIL010000169.1:0-1241 GCA_051650165.1 Allobosea sp. | reverse complement strand
AGGAGATGCGCCAGTCCGTCCGCATCATGAAGCAATGCGTCGAGCGGCTGCTCTCCACCGAGCGTGGCGGGCCGATCTCATCGCTCGATGGCAAGATAGTCGCGCCCAAGCGCCCGGAAATGAAGCGCTCGATGGAAGCGCTGATCCATCATTTCAAACTCTACACGGAAGGCTACCGCGTCCCCGAAGGCGAGGTCTATGCCGCCGTCGAAGCACCCAAGGGCGAATTCGGCGTGTATCTGGTCTCGGACGGCACCAACAAGCCCTATCGCTGCAAGATCAAGGCGCCTGGCTTCGCGCATTTGCAGGCCATGGATTTCATGTGCCGCAAGCACATGCTGGCTGATGTCTCCGCCATTCTCGGCTCCCTCGATATCGTGTTTGGGGAGGTTGATCGGTGAATTGGGACTGGCCCTCTTTTTTCAATGGTGTTTCTGCGCTCGGTGCATGTGCGGCAGCTTTTATGAGTTATTTGGCGCTTACTACTTATCGCGAAAGCAACTTGCACTCTGAGCAGATTAAAAAATGTGCAGACATTATCACTGTCTCACATCGCCTGGGTCAGTCATCTGGTCAATTTGTGGGACAACCTAACCTATCAAATGCAATCAGCGATTTAGAAATACATATGGATCCACGCTACAAATTTGTCTGGGAAACATATTTAGATTTGCGTAGAGATCTGCGCGTTATGAAAATAATTGGCACTCAGTCATTGCAGCAGTCATCCGACAAAGTAATACAAGAATCTCAGCATTTTTATGCAGCGTTTACTGACGGCATTTTCTTCAATTTAAATGAAAAGTTTCTGCCACTAGCTAGTGCAGTCATTGATTTTGAATTGGTTTGTAGTCGCGAGCTGGGAGCAAAGAGATAATGTCCGTCCGTCGTCTCGCATCCGGTGATGTCCAGCCCGCCTCTTTCGCCTTCACTGCGGCGAATGAGAGTTGGGTGAAGGGCCAAGTCGCCAAATACCCTGAAGGGCGTCAAGCCTCCGCCGTGATCCCGCTGCTGTGGAAGGCGCAGGAGCAGGCCGGCGGCTGGCTGCCGCGCGCCGCCATCGAGGCCGTGGCTCAGAGGCTCGCCATGCCAAACATCCGGGTGATGGAGGTCGCGACCTTCTACACCATGTTCAACCTTGCCCCGGTCGGCACCTATTTCGTGCAGCTTTGCGGCACGGTGCCCTGCCATCTGTGCGGCGCGATTGAGCTGAAGCAGGTGTGCGAGCGCGTCATCGGCCC
>JBOFIL010000168.1:0-2243 GCA_051650165.1 Allobosea sp. | reverse complement strand
TTTCATGATGGAAGAGAAGATTATCCGCCTTGGTGGCACAACGCCTGGCCTCACGGTGGCGCTGTCCGTACTGCGCTTTGGCAAGGCGTGCGGCGGCCCGAAAGCCTATGTGCAGGCCGGGCTCCATGCCAATGAGGTTCCCGGCCAGCTTTGCGCGCAGTATTTGCGCCGCAAGCTTGTTGCGCTCGAGGCGGACGGGCTCATCAATGGCAGCATCGTGCTGGTGCCGGCGGCCAATCCCCTTGGCCTCTCTCAGCAGGTCAATGGCAGCCATCAGGGTCGGTTTGCGCTGGGTGACGGTGTCAATTTCAACCGCAGTTTTCCTGATCTTGTGCCAGCTGTTGCGGCGCGTATCAAAGGTGCCCTTGGTCCTGATGGCGACACCAACCGCGCGTTGATCCGCGATGCGTTGCGGCGCGAGCTGGCGGACCTCACGCCTGTTCGCCCGGTTGATCGCCTGAAGAACGCGCTGCTCAGCGAGGCCATCGATGCTGATCTGGTGCTTGATCTGCACTGCGATGGCGAGGCCGAGATGCACCTCTACACGCTGACGCCGCAGGCCGCTGCTTTCGCGCCTCTGGCTGCAAGGCTTGGTGCCAGGGCGCTGCTGACGGCGGATGTCTCCGGCGACAATCCCTTCGATGAGGCAGTGAGCCGGCCATGGGCAGAGCTTGCAGCGCTCTTCCCGGCAAGGCCGATCCCGATGTCCTGCCTGTCGACAACGGTGGAATTGCGCGGTGAGCGCGATGTCAGCGGGCGGCTTGCGGCGCAAGATGCCGATGCCATCATAGCCTTCCTCGCCGAGCGTGGTCATCTTGCCATCGCGCATGAGCCTGCAAAGCTGCCGGCCTGCGCTGCCACGCCTCTTGCCGGCTCCGAGGCTCTGGAGGCTCCTGTGCCGGGGCTTATCCTGTTCTCGCGGCAGGTTGGCGAGGAGGTGAGGGCAGGTGACCAGATCGCCGAGATCATCGATCCGGTCAGTGGCCTTGCCACGCCGGTGAATGCGCGCGCCAGCGGCGTGTTCTATGCCCGCGCGGCGGATCGCTATGCCTTCGCCGGCAAGCGCATCGGCAAGATTGCCGGGCATGTTCCCTTCCGCTACGGCCCCTTGCTGAGCCCGTGAGACCGATGTGATGAGCCAGCAACCAGCGCCTGTGTCATCTGCCGCGCCAGCCGCTCCCGTGCTTGTGGCGCAGGAAATCAGCAAGCGCTTTGGCGCGGTGGAGGTGCTGAAGGGCGTGAGCCTCACAGCCCATGCCGGCGATGTCATCTCGATGATCGGCGCGTCTGGCTCGGGCAAAAGCACCTTCCTGCGCTGCTTGAACCTGCTGGAGCGGCCAAGCGGCGGTCGCATCACGCTGGCCAGTGAGGAGCTGAAGCTCGCGCCAAACCGCGAAGGCGAGCTTGAGGCCAGCGATGTTGCCCAGCTTCGCCGTCTGCGCTCACGCGTCGCCATGGTCTTCCAGCAGTTCAATCTGTGGTCGCACATGACGGCGCTGGAGAATGTCATCGAGGCACCCATGCAGGTGCTGGGGCTCTCGCGTGCCGAAGCTGTCGCGCGCGCCGGGCATTATCTGGACCGTGTGGGCGTATCGCACCGGAAGGACGCCTACCCGGCGTTTCTCTCTGGCGGCGAGCAGCAGCGCGTGGCTATTGCCCGCGCGCTTGCCATGGAGCCCGCCCTGATCCTTTTCGATGAGCCAACCTCCGCGCTGGACCCGGAGCTTGTTGGCGAGGTGCTCGGCGTCATGCGCTCACTGGCAGATGAGGGCCGCACCATGATCGTGGTGACGCATGAGATGAGCTTTGCACAGGATGTCTCGAAGCGCGTGGTGTTTCTCCATGCCGGGCGCATCGAGGAGGAGGGCAAGCCGCGCGAGGTGTTTGCTAATCCCGCCAGCGAGCGGTTGCGCGGCTTCCTTGCCAACACACGGCGCTGAAGCACACGACGCTGGCGAGACCTATTCCGCTGCCATCGCAGTTTTGGCCATCTGCCCGATCAACCGCTTGATCTCGGGACGGCAGGAGCCGCAATTGGTGCCCGCTTTCAGCGCCTCGCCCACGGCTTCGACATCGCGAGCGCCGCCCGCTATCGCTGACTGGATGGAGGCGCGGCGCACACCAAAACATGAGCAGATGATCGGCCCCAGATCCTCGCGGCCCGCCGGCGAGCGCCCGGCCAGCGCGGCGCGTCGCTCCATTGGCGTGAGTGCAGGTTTGGCCAGCAGCTCGATCAGCCAATC
>JBOFIL010000167.1:0-2586 GCA_051650165.1 Allobosea sp. | reverse complement strand
CATTTTGCGCCACGCGCCTGCTCCGCAACATCAGTCGATGCGGGAATGGGGCTGAGCGCGCGCGCCGTCAAGCCGCCTCTTCCATTCTGGCGGCGGATGCGGCAGCTTGGGGCATAGCCTGCAAGAGCAAGCGAGGCCTCATCCAGCCTCGCCGATGATTGGCACGGTGGAGAAAAGACAATGCGCCCTGCCCTGTTCGCCAAGCTGATGTCGGCCATCCGCGGCGTTGCATGGACCATTGGCATCATCGGCGGCATCAGTTCCGCGCAAGCCGCCGATTCCAGCTTCAGCAACCGCACCCTTGATACCGGAACTGTGCGGATCATCGCTGATCGGATCGAGGTCAAGGGCAGCGACCTTGCAAAAGATGCGCTGGAGCGGCTTTTTGATCCCGCATCCACGGAAGCCTGGGGCGCACGCCTGGCAAGGTTCAGTGCATCGCGCGTCGAGATTCCCAAGCTGACGCTTGAATGGAAAATGCTTGGCCAGACGTTCAGCTGGAGTTACCGCGCCGTCGCTCTTGCGGATATTCGCTCTGGCATGATTGGCGAGTTCACCTCACAGGATGGGGGCGGCAGCCACCGCGATCCGTTGATTGGAGACATCACCTATGCCTGGCGCGAGGCGCGCATCAGCCGGCTCGACACAGCCGGGTTGGCAAGCGCCCTCACTGCAACGCGGGCTGCCGGAGAGCCGCAGCGCTTCCGCGAACTGATGGGCACCGCGCGCGTGACAGGTTTTGTCCAGAAACATGGCGCGAATTTCACCGCGACGCAGGAGTTGAATGAGTGGCGTGACTTCGCATTCTCTCCTGGCCTCAAGCCGCTCTCGGAGCGTATCGGACTTGTCGGGGAGTGGCTGGCCAAAAGCGCGGAGGCTGAAAAGGCCGGTGGTCAACCGCCCGAACCCAGCCCTGCTGCCATGGCGGATATGCTCTCAATCGTTGAGGATATCCGCTTCGGAACCAGCGCCGTAGAAGGCATGAAAATGACCTTTGCAGCCGACAAGGCCAATGGCATCGAGGAAGCTGGCGAGATCACCATTCGCAAGCTCGCCATGTCGGATACAGGCGATGTTGCTGCCAATCTGACATCGGTCGAGGGCCTTGCCGGCATCTTCGGCGACGCCCGATTCTCCTTCCAGAGGATGAGCTTTTCCGGTTTTTCCTTTGTGCCGGCGCTCGCAGCTTTGCGGGCTGATCTTGCCAGCGGCAAGGCAGAGCCAAGCGTTGAAGCCATCGCCAGATATGTGCCAAAACTTGGCCGGATCACGCTGAGCGGCCTCGACATTGAAGCGCCTGACAAGGCCAAAAACCGCCCGGGAAGCCCGCCCCCTGCCCCGACCCGCATCAGCCTCGGCGAATTCGATATGGATGTGCGTGCGCAAGAAAATGGCTGGCCGACTGACTTTCGGCTGGCGATAGAGCGCATTTCTGCCCCTGTCCCGCGTGATGACCCATCCTCGAAGCAATTGCTGGATCTGGGCTACACGCAGTTGGAGATGTCATCACGCATCGATCTGGGCTGGAACCGCGAGCGCAGCGAGATTGTAGTCCGCGAGATCGGGCTCGATGGGCGCGATATGCTCAAGCTGAACATAGCCGGCACCATCGGCAATGCCGGCAAGGATCTGTTTGCGCCGGACATGGCGCTGGCGCAGGTCGCGGCCTTGGGTCTGACGGTGAAAACCCTGCAGACAAGGCTCGAAAATCTCGGCATTTTTGATCGTTTCCTGGAGTTTGAAGCCCGCAAGGCCCGCAAGGAAGCATCCGCGCTCAGGCGTGAATGGGGCTCGCTTGCGACCATCGTCATGCCGGTCATGCTAGGAGACTCGCCTGCTGCAAAGGCCATATCCAGCGCCGTATCACGCTTCATCGCGAAGCCCGGCACGCTGAGCGTTTCGGCGAACGCCCCAGCCGGAGGGATTGGCCTGGCCGATGTCATCGCCACTGGCGATCCCAAGGCCATTCTTGGCAAGATCGACCTCAAGGCCGACGCGCAATGAAACCAATGCCCCATTCCGAATTCGAGCCAGACATCACTGCGCTTCAAAAATGGTGGGCAGCCCTGCCCGATTGGGCGCGCGGCCAGCTTCGCAAGCGCATTAACCCGCAAAACGAGACGCGCATCCATCTTGCACATCTCATCGCCAGGCATGGCTATAAGATTGGCGGAGCAAGCTATGGCAGGCCCAAGGTGCGCTTTCCTGAGTCGGGCGCTGCCATCAGTATCGGGCGATTCTGCTCGATTGCGGACGGGGTGGAAATCCTGCTCGGTGGCAATCATCGCATGGATTGGGTGACGACCTACCCATTCCCCGAGTTTCCGCGCCAATGGCCGGAAGCGATCGGCCATATGGGCCACCAGCCCTCGCGCGGCGATGTGCGCATTGGCCATGATGTCTGGCTTGGCTCACAGTCCATGGTGCTGTCGGGCGTCAGCATCGGTCATGGCGCTGTGGTGGCCGCCCGCGCGGTGGTGACGCGTGATGTGCCGGCCTATGCGATTGTCGCCGGCAATCCTGCCCGTACCATCCGCCTGCGCTTCGAGCCACGCGTCATCGAAGCGCTGATCGGCTCTGCATGGT
>JBOFIL010000166.1:0-2455 GCA_051650165.1 Allobosea sp. | reverse complement strand
GCCGCGAGCGAGGTGTAGGCGCGGATGGAGTTTTTCTCGTATCGCGCCATCGAGACATCATAGCGCGCGGTCTCGCGCGTCTCGGCCCCGAAATATTTCACCGTCTCGAAGTTGAGCAGCGAGTCGATGGCTTTCGCGTTGGCATCCGTGTCGGAGGTGTTCATCTCGCGGCGGATAGCGATGCGCCATTCCGTCGCCTTGATGGTGAAGACCATGTAGCCCGTCACCATCACCAGCAGCACAACGACATAGCGCCAATCAAACAGCCAGAGCAGCACGCCGATCATCAGCGCGACCTCGACCAAGACCGGCACCAACTGGTTTAGCCCAAGCCGCACCATTTCCTCGATGCCACGCCGGCCACGCTCCAGCACGCGCGTCAATGCGCCGGTCTTGCGCTCCAGATGGAAGCGTAAGGACAGCCTGTGCAGATGCTCGAAGGTCTGGAGGGCGAGCTTTCTCACCGCATACATGAAGACAGGCGCGAAAATCGCGTCACGCAGCTGGATCAACCCCGCCGAACCGATGCGCAGCGCGCCATAGACAAGCGCCAGCGCCATCGGGGCTGCAGCGAGCCAGGGCCAGATGTTCTTCAGCTCCAGCGAGCCGGCGCTTGTCAGGTTCAGCGCATCCGTTGCCCATTTGAACGCGAATGGCACGCCCACCAGCACAAACCGCCCCGCGACCAGAAGAATGAAAGCGACGACCACGCGCTTGCGCAGATCGCTGCGTTCAACAGGCCAGAGGTAAGGCCACAGGCGCTTCACAGTTTGCGAGAAGCCGCCATCTGCATTGACTGGCCTGGCATCGGCAAGCTTGGGGGAGGCATTGGACATCGAGAACAGGCTTTCCACGTGTGAACGCTGGATATAGGGGCGAATCCCTGCCTTTGTACCCGTATTATCGGATGGCTGTGCCGCATTGTGCGCATCAGCCACAGGCTTGCGGCGCGCGCAGAAACATCTGCCAACCGCTCGCCTATTTCAGAAAGCTTGCATTAACTGCATTGAATGCGCCGCGAATTTTCAGCGGGATTGATTCAAATTTGAACTAATTCGTTTCTCACCTCGAAAGACGCCCCCGCATAAGACCAAGGCACAGCAGGCAATGTTGTGCGGACGGGACAAGAAAATTCCTGACGCAAACCAGACAGGGGCATGTCATGAAGTTTTCTCGTATCAGCGCCATCGCGCTTTTCGTCGCCGCCGCAGGCGTCGCTCAGGCCGCCGACAATAACGGCGTGTTCATCGAGCAGGTCGGCGCGCGCAACAACACAACTGTTTCGCAATCGGGCAACAACAACCGCTTCGGCATGGCCATCACCAACCCATACGCACAGTATGGCGACAGCCAGAGCCTGAACGTGAACCAGACAGGCTCGCGCAACTCGGTGCAGCGCGGTGAGCAGAACGGCAAGGCCAACCGCTCAAGCGTGCGCCAGACCGGCTCGAACAACGCCATCGCGATGCTCCGTCAGGAAGGCGCGGTCAACACACTGAACGTCACGCAGACCGGCGATCGCAACACCGCTGGCATCAGCCAGAAGGGCGAATCCAACTCGCTGACCTACACCGCGACTGGCAGCCGCAACTATGCGGAAATCGGCCAGAACGGCTCAGCCAACATGATGAGCGTCTCCGTCTCCGGCTCCGGCAACTCAGTCGGCGCGGCTTCGGTGGGCACCAGCAACCGCGTCAGCATCACGCAGCGCTAATCCGGGCGGGCAGCCCTTCCCGGCCATGAAGCCGGGAGGGCCGCCAAACTCCCAGGGGCAAAGATTATGAAGCGCTTTCTTTCACTCTCAGCCGGGCTGGCGATGCTTTTCGCCAGCGGCATCGCCCAGGCGGGCGATCGCAACGGCGTCTACATCGAGCAGGTCGGCTCGTCGCAGCAGTTCTCGGTGACCCAGACAGGCAGCCAGAACAGCTTCGGCATCGGCCTTGCCTCGCCGTCTTCGCAGTATGGCAAGGCAAACCGTCTCTCTGCCAGCCAGACCGGCACGCGCAACGGCGTCACCCGCTTCTCGCAGGATGGCTCGAACAACCGCGCCAACCTCAGGCAGACCGGCTCTGACAACAAGGTCGAGTTCTTCCGCCAGACCGGCGCTGACAACGTGGCCAGCCTGACACAGAACGGCAGCCGCAACACGCTGATCGCCGTGCAGGATGGCAGCGCCAACCGCCTGAGCGCCAGCCAGACCGGCTCCTACAACAGCGCCACCCTCGGCCAGAGCGGCCAGGGCAACGCCATCAGCTACTCGGCCAGCGGCTCGAACAACAAAGCCGCTGTCACGCAGGCTGGAAGCTACAACTCTGCCACGGTCACGCAGGTCGGCAATGGTCACTCCGTTGGCATCGCCCAGAGCGGATCATCCAACAAGATCAGCATCACGCAGCGTTGATCGATAGCACGCATAAGCCGCATCGCGGGAATAAAATCCCGCGATGCTTGCATG
>JBOFIL010000165.1:0-6419 GCA_051650165.1 Allobosea sp. | reverse complement strand
TGCGCTCGATATTGCGCAAGGTGCGGTTGATGTCAGAGAGCGTGCGCCGGCCATCAGCGGCCAGCGATTCAATGTCGCGCAGCCCCGGCCCGGCAAAGCGATTGAGATTGCTGGTCAGCTCGCCGGTGCGCTTATCGAGATTATCAGCCAGTTTCCGGATGGACTTGGCCGCTTCGCCCACTTCCGCCAGTGCCCCCTGCCCGTCTCCGCCGGCTGCCGAGCCGAGAAAAGCCTGCGCGCCCTTGAGCACACCCTCCACCTGATCGGCGGCGCGGTTGAGCTTGTCAGTGATGGAGGCGACATCCTTGAGCGATTTGGCGACATCCGTGCTTGAGCCGCCGAGCGCACTGCTGAAACGCGCGACATCGCTCATGATGCCGGCGATCTTGTCCTTGTCGAGCGCGGTCAATGCATCGCCAACAAGCCGCGAGACATTGTCGAGCCGCTCCGCCAATGGGCCGATCCGATCAGCCGCCTGCCCGACGCTTTTCATCAGACGGTCCACGCCATCGGCGTTATCCCCCAGAGCCTTCGAGAATTTGGCGACATCACGCACAGTGCTCGTGACGCTGGCCTCATTGGCGCCAATCAAGGTCTCGACCTTGCCGATGACATCATCGACCCGCTTGGCAATCGTGCGGGCTGTTTCGAGCAGATCCTGAAACTCTGATTTCTCGGCAAAGATGGTGGGCAGAGGTTGGCCCGGCGTGGGGAGCAGCAAGGGCGAGCGCGCCTCTCCGCCCAGCAGCTGAATGGCGACAACGCCTGTCAGGCCCTGCGCCTCAAGCCTTGCGCGCGTGTCTGTGCGGACAGGCGTGGTGCGCTCAATATCGACAGTGACATAAATGCGCTGCGGATCATCAGGCAGCAGGCGGATGTCACTGACCTCGCCGACCCGCAGGCCATTGAACAGCACATTCGAGCCGCGGCTGAGGCCGGTGACCGTGCCGGAAAACACAAGACGCAACTGGGTGCGTTTGGTTGTGCCGCCAATGCCGGAGAACCAATAGATGAAGGCCAGCGCCGTTGCGATGACCGCAAGCGTGAATATGCCGACAAGTGCATAATTCGCCCTGGTTTCCATCGATGCCGCCTAATGCCCTCGTTCTGTGATCTTAGACCCGGATATAGACTCACACTTGCGACGCAAGATGACGTTCCTGCGCCCTTTCGCCACGGAAATAGGCCTTTACCCAGGGATGTTGCGAAGCGAACATCGCCGACATCGGCCCCACCGCGACAACACGCTTGTCAGCCAGTGCTGCAATCCTGTCGCAGACCGAAGCAAGGCTGTCCAGATCATGCGTGACCATGAACACGCTTAGCCCCAAGGTTTGCTGCAAGGTGCGGATAAGATCATCAAATTCGGCAGCGCCAATCGGGTCAAGGCCAGAGGTGGGCTCATCGAGGAAGAGAATCTCAGGATCCAGCGCCAATGCCCGCGCCAGCGCCGCGCGCTTGATCATGCCGCCGGAAAGCTCCGATGGCATCCGCTCGGCGGCTTCCGGTTTCAGCCCCACCATCTGGATTTTCAGCATGGCCAGGTCTTCCAGCATGCCGGGCGAGAGATCGAGATACTCCCGCATTGGCACCTGCACATTCTGCTTCACCGAAAGCGATGAAAACAGCGCGCCATGCTGGAACATCACGCCAAAGCGTCGCTCCAGCGCCCGCCTTTGATCGGGCCCCAGTGTCTCCTGATCCTGCCCAAGAATTTCAATCGTGCCGGCGCGTTTATGGATCAGGCCGAGGATGGTGCGCGTCAGCACGGATTTGCCAGTGCCTGAGCCGCCGACAAAGCCGAGAATCTCCGCAGGCATCACATCCAGGTTCAG
Organism: Allobosea sp.; assembly: GCA_051650165.1. GTDB lineage: Bacteria > Pseudomonadota > Alphaproteobacteria > Rhizobiales > Beijerinckiaceae > Allobosea. The sequence continues at coordinate 4,584 of JBOFIL010000165.1, read as the reverse complement.
CCCATCCATGATCAGCTTGTCGCCAAAGCCGACAACAAGATCGCGGATGCGGATCACGGGTGTTTGCGTTGATTGTTGCGTCTGATCCGTCATCTCTCAGAACCTGATCGCGGCAAAGAACATGGCAAACAGCCCATCGACGACGATGACCATGAAGATCGCCTTCACCACCGATGATGTCACCTGCTGGCCGAGCGACTCGGCCGAGCCCTTCACGGCAAGCCCCTCCAGCGAGGCGATCAGCCCGATCATCAACGCCATGAACGGTGCCTTGATGAGGCCAGCCGAGAAATGCTTGACGGTGACCACGCTTTGCAACCGCGCCAAAAAGATTTCCGGCGTGATGCCGCCATAGACCCACGCCACCATTCCTGCGCCCACCAGCGCCGATATGGATGATATGAAAGTGAGCAGCGGCAAGGCGATCAACAGCGCCAGCATGCGCGGCACCACAAGCACAGCCACAGGATCGAGCCCCATCACGCGCAATGCGTCGATCTCCTCGCGCATTTTCATCGAGCCAATTTCAGCCGTGAAGGCTGAGCCTGAGCGCCCCGCCACCATGATGGAGGTGAGCAGCACACCAAGCTCGCGCAGCACAAGGATGCCGACAAGATTGACCACGAAAGGCGTCGCGCCAAAGCGTTGCAGCTGGAAAATGCCCTGCTGCGCCACAATGCAGCCAACCAGAAACGAAATCAGGATGATGATCGGCGCGCCACGAAAGGCGATCTGCTCGATCTGGTTGATGAGCGATGGCCCGCGGAACTGGCCCGGATGCGAAATGGCCCGGCCTGTTGCGACAACCACCTCGCCAAGAAAGCTGGTGCCCTTGGCAATATCCCGGCCAAAATTGACGACAGCCTCGCCCACATCGACAAACACCTGGAGCGAACCCGGCTTGCGCTCAAGGATGATCGGTTCGGCCCGGACACGCTCCACCTCCGCAATCAGCTTGAGCTGCGCAGCGCTGCCCCCGACCAGCTCGAATGTGAGCCCATCACTGCCCGCCATATGCCTGAGCTTGCTGATGATCAGCGCGCCCATCGTATCGAGCCGGTCAATCTGGCCAATGCCAAGGCGCAGAAGCCTTGCTTCATCGCTCACAGCTTTGGCGAGCATCTGGGCCATCATCGCCTCAAGCACTGGCGCATGGCTCACGGTCCAGTCGCCAGAAACATGGGCGACCAGGGCCGAGCCCTCGTTTTCAAACCGGCTTGCTGGCAGGATTTCGACAGTCATGGTCCAAGGATTTTGATTACAGTCATCGTGGTTGCCGCCATGACATAGCGCGGATTGGCAGCCAAAGGCCACAGCCGGAGAGGCTGGAAACAATATGAATACAACCTGCGCGATCAAGTCACGACTTGTTAGCGGAATCAGGCGATAATCTTGCTCTCGTCGTGTCATGCGACGGCTGATTCGTTTGATGCCCGTTTCGGAAAGCGCGCCTGCATGGCCATGAAACAGGAACTGACCCCTCTCGACCAGGCCGATTATGAGGCGATCGAGTCGGCGGTGATGGAAACTGGCCGCGGGCGCTGGTTCCTGGCAGAATTTGCACGCCGTAACCGCACCGCAGACACAGGCATGCTGCTGGAAGCCATTTCGCGGCTTGAGCACAGCGTCGGCGGTGAGCGTGCGACTGTTGCGGCTGAACGTGTCCGCCAAGACCTGATGGAGATGGCCAAGATCATCGCGCAGCTCAAGATTGAGCTGGCCTCAGATGATCCTGAGATCAACCGCTTCGAGCAGGCCACAGAAGCCCTAGACAGTGTTGTGCGCACCACGGAAAGCGCCACATCGAATATCCTGGAAGCCGCAGAGCAAATTCAAGAAATCGCCTGGACATTGCGCGAGGCGGGCGCGGATGGCGCAGCATGCGATACGTTGGACCAGCGCGCCGCAGACATTTACACGGCGTGCTCATTCCAGGATTTGACCGCCCAGCGCACCAAGAAGGTTGTGCTGACCATGCGCAGCATCGAAGGGCGCATCAATGGACTGATGGATGCGTGGAGCACAGGAGATCAGCCAGACGCCCCCCCTGCCAGCGAGGGCCCCAGCGCTGGGGATGACAAGCCATTGCACCGCCGCCATCTCTACTCGCCGGTGGCAATCTCGCGTCAGCAACTCGCGATGGAAGACATCGACCTCGTGATGCGAGATGATCATGGCGCGCTCGACATTATCGACGAGTATCCATTGGACGTGCCGCCTGCTGCTGGAGAACTCAACACCCTGGGCATCGTTGAGGGTGATATTGCACCCGCTGAAGCAGATGCGAGCCTGATCGACCAGAACGAACTCATCATGGTCGAGCATGACGTTGCGGTTGCGGACATTGAAACCGATGCCACCTGCCGCGCGACAGACCACAAAACAAATTCAGTTTCGCTTGCCCCCGGCTATTCCGGCCCCTCTTTGGCCGAGATTAATGCTTGGCCTGCCAGCCGCAAGGTTGAGGTCTTCAGCTGAGCGGAAAGCGTCGTCATGCCGGCGCTGCAATGAGCCAGGCTCCGGGCGGCTCTGCGCCATAGCGGGTTCCTGCTTGAGGCAGCGCATGGTCTAAAGGGGCTTGATCCCGCAAGGCCCTCCTCTTTGTCCCCGCTTCTCGGCATTTTCCTCAAGCTTCTTTCCGCGCTGGCCTTCACCATGATGTCGGCGGGAGCGCGAGCCGTATCCAGCCGTTATCCCGTCGGCGAAATCATCTTCTGCCGATCGTTCTTTGCAATGATCCCGCTGCTGGCCTGGCTTGCCTGGCGCGGCGATCTGGCCAACGCCATCCGCACCAAGAACCCGAAAGCCCATCTCAAGCGCGGCGTTATCGGCTCCTGCGGCATGTTTACGGGTTTCTGGGCGCTGGCGCTGCTGCCGCTGCCCGATGCCGTGGCCTTCAGCTACGCCACGCCCTTGATCGTGGTGGTGCTGGCAGCCTTGTTCCTCAAGGAAAAGGTGCGCGCCTATCGCTGGAGCGCTGTTGGGATTGGGTTTGCCGGCGTGCTGGTGATGCTCTCGCCGCATCTGGCCAGCAGCCCGGCAGCGGCAAGCACCAGCGCTCAAGTCATCGGCGGGCTCAGCCTCGGCGTCATCGTTGCACTGACAGCCGCAACATTCTCGGCGCTGGCCACCATTGAGGTGCGCACCTTGACACATACGGAAAGCACGGGTGCCATCGTGTTCTATTTCATGGCGCTGACATCCATTCTCGGCCTGCTCACGATCTTTCTCGGCTGGAACTGGCCGACCTTGCAGGATGCGCTCCTGCTGGTCGCCATCGGCATCATGGGCGGGCTGGGGCAAATCCTTCTCACGCAATCCTACCGCCATGGCGATGCCTCGCTCATCGCACCATTTGAATACACCACCATGATCTGGGCGGTGCTGCTTGGCTGGTTCCTGTTCGGCGAATGGCCAGCCAATGCCGTGTTCATCGGGGCGGGGCTGGTGATCCTCTCGGGCATTTTCGTGATCTGGCGCGAGCACAAGCTGGGCCTGCTGCGCCCCGAGGCGCAAAGCGCCGGCCCGCCACAGCGCAACACCTGAGACGGAAATACATTTAAGGTCCACGCCCTTCAAAGCTTGCGTCCCGGGCCTCGCCAAGGCATTGATTTTCCGGTCTTCGGACCGAGTGTTCGTTTCGTGAAACGATAATGATGTAACTGGCGAGGCAGCATGGGCGTCGAGATCAAGGATCGCGGGCTGGAAACGGGCGCGCAGATCGTCTCCGGCCAGCTCGGCAAGACCATCCAGCGGCTGCGGAAAGCCTATAATCTCTCATTATCCGAATTGGCCGAGCAATCTGGCGTCGCCAAATCGATCATCAGCCAGATCGAGCGCAACGAGACCAACCCGACGCTCGCCACCATCTGGCGGCTGTCGCAGGCGCTCGATGTCTCGATCGAGCGCGTTCTTTCCAGCGGCGACGAAGAGCCCTTCATCGAGAAAACCAGCCGCGCCGACACCCCCACCCTGCTCTCGGAAGATGGCAAGGTGAAGCTCGCCATCATCGGCTGGATCAAGACGGTGGAATGGCTGCAATGGTATGAGGTCGAGGCAGAGCCCGGCGGCGTGCTCGATTCAGACGGCCACCAGCGCGGATCGATCGAGTGCCTGTCTGTCAGCGCCGGCGAGTTCGAGGTCGATGTCGGCGGCGTCACGCAAACCGCCAAAGCCGGCGAGACCCTGCGCTATCGCTGTGACCGCCCGCACACAGTCCGCTGCACCGGCAGCGTCACCGGCCACGCCACCATGGTCTGCATCCTCAAAGCCGCTGTGATGGAGTGAGGCAACTGCTCTACGGCGGGCCTTAAATCACCCGCCCGCCCAGCAAGGTGATGCCGCCAAACACAATGATGATTGCGGCTATCAGTGCCAAGGCAGCCCGCAGCGTCACCCGCTCGGCTGCGCGCATCTCCGACGCATCGACATACGCCTTGGCGGGTTTGCGACCTGTGATCATCGCCTTGATCAGCGGGTCACGTTTGAACAGCTGGTAAAGGCTGTTGGCCAAAACATGGATGGCCACCAGCGCGAGAATGAGCTTGAAGCCGCGCACATGCAGCCAGGAGACCCGTTCGGTCA
>JBOFIL010000164.1:0-1726 GCA_051650165.1 Allobosea sp. | reverse complement strand
CATCGGCATGATTTTTCTCTTTGCCGTGAAGCTGCGCTGGCTGCCCTCCTTCGGGCGCGGCGAGGTGGTCGCCTTTGGCTGGTGGACCACAGGGCTGCTGACGGTCTCCGGCCTCAAATCGCTGATCATGCCGGTGATCACGCTATCGTTTTTCCAGCTGACTCTCATCATGCGCCTCGTGCGTGCCGAGATGCTGGAGGTGATGCGATCGGATTATGTGAAGTTTGCCCGCGCGCGCGGCCTTGAGGATCGCGCCATCAATTATCGCCACGCATTGAAGAACACGATGATGCCTGTGGTGACCATCACAGGGCTTCAGCTTGGCTCGGTCATCGCTTTCGCCATCGTGACGGAAACCGTGTTCAACTGGCCGGGACTGGGGGCGCTGTTCGTCAAGTCTGTGGAGGTTGTCGATATTCCCGTGATGGCGGCCTATCTGATGTTTGTCGGGCTGGTGTTCGTGGTGGTGAACCTTATCGTCGACATCATCTATTTCCTCATTGATCCGCGCCTGAAGACCGGCGCGGCGATGACCGGCAAGTGAGGATGTGATGGACAAGCATATCACACAGCCCACAGTGCCCGCCCCTTTGGCAGTGCCCTCGCAGAAGCTGAGTCTTGCAGAGCGCATCGCCAAGGCGCGTGACAGTGATCTCTGGCTCTCCTTCAAGGCCTCGCCTGTTGCGATCTTCGCCGCGATCCTCACGGCTTTTCTCGTCGGTGCGGCGCTGCTCGCTGATGTGCTTGCCCCGCAGGATGCGTTTGATCCGTCCGCGCTCAATCTGCTCGATGGCTTCACCCATCCGATGGAGGTGGGCTCTGGCTCCGGCAAGACCTTCATCATGGGCACGGATGATCAGGGGCGGGACATCTTCTCGGCGCTCTTCTACGGCACGCGGCTTTCGCTGATCGTGGGCCTTGCCTCGGTGGTGTTCTCGATGGTGCTTGGCATCGGGCTTGGCCTCATTGCCGGCTATGTCGGCGGGCGCATCGAGATGCTGATCATGCGTATTGCCGACATTCAGCTCTCCTTCCCGGCCATCCTCATCGCGCTGCTGATCTTCGGCGTGGCGCGCGGGCTGATCTCGCCGCAGAATTATGAGACGACCGCGATCTTCGTTATCATCCTCGCCATCGGCCTGTCCAACTGGGCGCAATATGCCCGCACGGTGCGCGCCTCCACGCTGGTGGAGCGCAACAAGGATTATGTGCAGGCGGCGCGGTTGATGGGCATTTCAGGCTTTGCCATCATGGCGCGCCATGTGCTGCCCAATGTGCTGGGGCCGGTGCTGGTCATCGCCACCATCAACCTTGCGCTCGCCATCATCGAGGAAGCAACGCTCGCCTTCCTCGGCGTCGGCCTGCCGGTGACGCAGCCCTCGCTTGGCACGCTGATCCGCTCGGGCCAGAAATTCCTGCTTTCCGGCGAATGGTGGATCCTCTTCTTTCCGGCCATTACGCTCATTCTGCTTGCGCTCGCCATCAACCTGCTGGGCGACTGGCTGCGCGATGCGCTCAACCCGAAACTGAGGTGAAGGCTTATGCAAGAGAATAACACCTCACCTGTTATCTCCGTCCGCAATCTCGTCGTCGAATTCGTGACGCGGCGCGGCATCTTGCGCGCGCTCGATGGCGTGTCGTTTGATGTGCATCGCGGCGAGGTTTTGGGCGTGGTCGGCGAGTCCGGTGCGGGCAAATCCGTTACTGGTACGGCGATCATCGGCCT
>JBOFIL010000163.1:0-1555 GCA_051650165.1 Allobosea sp. | reverse complement strand
CTTGCGATAGACGAATTTCAGATCAGCCTTGGAAAGGGTCACAATCTCGCCCGAGCGCAGAACACCGCGCGCCTCGACCAAGTGATCCTGCGTCTCGCCGCCATTGGCGCCGGCGTTCATGGTCAGCGCGCCGCCAATGCTGCCCGGAATGCCGAAATAGAACTCCAACCCGCCGATGCCGGCTTCTGCTGCCACCTCCGCCACGCGCTTGTCGAGCGCGGCTGCGCCTGCACGGATGCGGCCCCTCGCCGGGGACTTGGCAGCTTCAGCGAGCACCTGCCCAAAGCCCTTTGGTGAAAGACGGATGATCACACCCGACACGCCGCCATCACGCACGATCAGGTTGGAGCCCACACCGATGGGGCAGACCGGCACGTCGGCAGGCAGATGCGCGAGAAAATAGGCAAGGTCGGCCTCATCAGCCGGCGTGAACAGCAGCTCCGCTGGCCCGCCCACGCGGAACCATGTCAGCGCAGCTAATGGCTGGCCGGGCAGGAGCCGCCCGCGCAAGTCCGGCATGAGCGGGGTGAGGCGGGAGAGAAGGTTGGTATTTGTCATGATGCGGCTTCTAGCGCCTTGGAATGGCGAGAGGAAGCTCGGTTTTGGAAGGATCAGCTTTCGCCGGTCGCTTGCCGCACCACTCGCGTCGCGCCTTTGCGCAGCGCGAACATACGGCCATAGACATCGCCGGCCAGGTCCGGGCGATAGCAGCGCTGTTCAAGGAGCGGGCCCCAATCATATTCGCGCGTATCGATCAGGTCGAAGTCAGCCTTGAGCCGCGTTTCCAGCTGTATGCGGTTCTTGCGGTTCTGATATTCGAGCAGCACAAGCTGCGTGCGCGACAAATCCAGATGATCAAGCACATCGCCCTCGCCGCCCTCGATGTCGATCTTGACGATGTCGGCTGATGGCAGGCTTGCCGGATCAATGACCTTGACCTCATAGCTTTCCGCCATCGCGCCTGCCACGAATGTGTCACCTGCATAGGCGGCCAAACCAGACTCGCCATCACCTGCAAAGCGGCTCATGAAGGTCGCGGTCTTCATGCCGCCCGGAAACAGCGCGGCATTCACAGGCGCAATATCGCTGCGCCCGGTGGTGTTCTGTGTGAGAAACGCGAAGGTGCCGGGGTGCGGCTCATAGGATATGACCGTGCTGCCCGGCCAGCGTGCCGTGGCCCAAAGGGCGAAGGAGCCGACATTCGCCCCCACATCCAGGATGCTCAGGCCGGTGCCATCAAAGCCGCACTCATATTCGCCCTCAAGCACATCCTTGATCGCCCAATGCATCGCATCCGGCACGGCAAGGCGCATCGGAATGCGCGCAACATAGTCTTTCACTGATCAGCCCCCGCTGAGTTTGCGCCGGCATATTGTGCCTGCCGGCTTGCATTGTCCATCACAGCAGGCGCGATGCGTGCTCACGCAAGCGCCTTCAGCTCATCAGGCAAGGCATAGGCCCATTGCGTGATGTCACCTGCGCCAAGGCAGATGATGTAATCGCCGGGCTTGGCCAGACCCGCCACGAGGCCCGCGAGCGCGGCCTTGTTTTCCAT
>JBOFIL010000162.1:0-4378 GCA_051650165.1 Allobosea sp. | reverse complement strand
ACCACCTCCGCGCCCGCGCGAGCGCCCTGATTGGTGATCTCGACCGAGACCTTCACGCTCTCCCATGGCCGCACGCGGGCGGTCTCGACCTGCATCTGCGAGAGCGTGAAGCGCGTGTAGGAGAGCCCGAACCCGAAGGGATAAAGCGCCTCATTCGCCTCGTCGATATAGATGGACTCATAGCGCTGGCGCACAGTCTGGGGCCGGCCCGTGGGCAATTGGTCATGATAGACCGGGATTTGCCCCTCAGAGCGCGGGAAGCTCATCGGCACCTTGGCGGAAGGGTTGATCTCGCCAGTCAGCACTTCGGCCAACGCCGTGCGCCCTTCCGTGCCGCCGTGGAAGGTCTGTAAAATGGCGCTGAGATGCCTGTCCGCCCAGGTCAGCACCAGCGGACGGCCAGTGGCGAGGATCAGCACAACAGGTTTTCCCGCCGCCACCACCTCTTCGAGCAATTGCTGCTGCACACCCGGCAGGTTGAGCTTGGTGCGTGAGGCCCCCTCGCCCATGAAGACGCAATCCTCGCCCAGCATGATGATGACAATGTCGGCCGCGCGCGCCTCTTCCAGTGCCTTGTCCTTTTGCGCAAACGCCGCGCCGCAATTGTCGGCGATGCCCGGAGAATGGGTCAGCACCTGCCCGTCTTTCAGGCGCTCTTTCAGCGCATCATAGAGCGTCTTGGTCGCTTCTTTACGCGGAATGCCGGCAGGATCGGTCCAGGCCTTTTCTTCTTCATGCCGCGCCATCGTGCCAATCAGAGCAATGCGCTTGTGCGCAGGCTTGAGCGGCAGCAGCTCTTCATCGTTCTTGAGCAGGATGATCGCCTCGCGCGCCATGTCTCTGGCTGCCGCGCGGGCTGCCGGGGTTTGCAGGAGATCGCCCGTCTTGGTGGGCTCCACCATCGGCTTATCGAACAATCCCAGATGGAACTTCACACGCAGCACGCGCCGCACCGCCTCATCCACCACACGCATCGAAACGCGCCCTGCCCGCACCTCGTCGGCCAGATGATTCATGTAGACCTCACCCATCATGTCGAGATCAATGCCCGCAGTGATGGCCTTGCGGGCAGCTTCGGCCTTGTCCGCAGCGATGCCATGCCGGACCAACTCGCCGATGGAATCGAAATCCGACACGACAAAGCCCTTGAAGCCCCAGCGCTCGCGCAAGATGCCGGTCAGCAGCGGGCGGTGCGCTGTAGTCGGCACCCCGTTGAGCGCATTGAACGCGGCCATCACGGAGAGCGAACCCGCCTCCAGAGCCGCCTTGAAGGGCGGCAGATGATAATCATGCAATTGCGCGGTCGGTATCCATGTCGAGTTGTAATCGCGCCCACCCTCGCCCGCGCCATAACCGGCAAAGTGCTTCACCGTGGCGGCAAGCCCGCCGGCCTGATAGCCGCGGGTGCGCGCCGCTGACATCAGGTTGGCGAGGTGCACATCCTCACCCGCCCCTTCCAGCACGCGGCCCCAGCGCGGATCACGCGACATGTCGACCATGGGCGCAAACGTCCAGTTGATGCCGGCCGCCGAGGCCTCACGCGCCACCCACTCCGCTGAGCGCTGCACCAGCGCAGGATTGAAGCTCGATGCCTGACCAAGCGGCAGCGGAAAATAAGTCGCGACGCCATGCACTGCATCGAGGCCGATGATCAGCGGAATTTTCAACCGCGATGCCGCCGCCGCCTGCTGCGCCTGCAAGATTTCCTTCGGATCGATGAAATTCATCGCTGCGCCCGCGCGCCCTGAACGGAACATGTCGAGCGGCAACTTATCAGTGCGGCCCATTAGGTTGAGCTGGCCCGCCTTCTCGTCCAGCGTCATGCGCTTGATGAGCGCCTCGATGCGGACCTCGATCCGCGCAGCTTCCGCGCCGGTTTTCCAGCCGACAGGCTGCGGCGTTTGCGCCAGGGCTGGCGCAAGTCCGAGACCAATGAGCAGCATCGCAAGGAAAAGGCGGATCATCAGCTATCTCCGGCAGCGTCGACCAAAAACTGGCCATCACGCAGCCGGGCATAAAGCGGCGCGTCAACTGCCTCAATAGCGCGTGGTGAGATTGTTGAGCCAATCGGGCGAAGCTGCCACCAGCGCCGCCTCTATGGTTTTGTCGAAGCCGGTGAGCACGGCAAGGCCAATAAGCAGCAGAAAACCGCCCAGCAGCATCTTGCCGCCCTTGCCAGCACCCAGCAATTTATCGCGCCAGCGCATCAGCACCTGCCGGCCAAGCAACCCCAGCAGCAGCAGCGGCAAGCCTGCCCCGATGCCGAAGGCGAGCATGGTCAGGGCCACCTGCCCCAGATGTGTGCCTTGCGAGGCAAGCAAGGTCGCAGCCCCAAGGGTCGGCCCGACACAGGGGCTCCAGACAACACCAAGCAGCAGCCCGACGGCAAACTGGCCGGAAAGGCCAGTGGTGGAAAAGCCGCCAAACCGCTCCTCTGCCCAGTTGCCGACTGGCCCGCCCGCTGCTGCGAGCCGCATTTGCATGGCAGGCACCATCAGCACCACACCCATCGCAATCAGGATGACAGCTCCCGCCATGCGGAAGGTGGAGAGATCAAGCCCAAGCGCAAACCCCAGCGCGGCGATGATGAGACCAACAATCGTGAAGGAGAGCGCAAGCCCGCCAGCTAACGCCACGGGCCCAAGCCTGTGTTCGCTCAACGCCGCGCCCAGCACCACCGGCAGGATCGGCAGCACGCAAGGCGACAGGATGGAGAGAATTCCCGCCAGCCCCGCGAGCAGCAATGTGCCGATAGCCATGTGATCTGCCCTGCCTGGCCGCCGTCAAAGCGCCGTGGTGATCAGGGCCTTGATCGCATCGGCCTTGGTCTCGCCCACGGTACGACCAGTTTCCTTGGTGCCCTTGAAGGCAATCAGCGTGCTCTGGCTGGTGGCGCGCAGGGCCCGCACCGCATCTTTCTGCGTGTCGAAATTGACCGTGAACACCCGCACATTGTCCATAGGTGCCGCCGAGGTCAGGCTCTGGATGATCGGTGCCTGCACCTTGCACGTCGGGCACCAATCCGCCGCGACCTCGACGATGATCGATTGGCCAGCCTTCTGGGCGGCATCAAACTCGGCTTGCGCGAAGGGGGACTTGCGCACCGTGACCTGCGCGCTTGATGGCAGCGCCTGCACGAACATCAGGCCGACAAATGCGGCAGCGCCAACCATGAGCGCGCGGCGGGCGACAGGATCATTCAACATGGAAACCTCCCTTGGAAACACTGCCCATGCTTAGCTGAGTCAAGCTTCACAAACTCCTCACAAGACCAGCGTGCGCAGTCACAAATCTGTGTGCGCTTATACGTGAGCTTGACAGCACACCACCTGCTTGCCGCCTGCGACACATCAAGCTAGGCAAGCAGCATGTCATCAGCACCCAGCCCTTCCGAGAGCCTGCTCACCATCCGCGATTGGCTGCGATACGGGCTGACGCGTTTCCGGCAAGCCGGTTTAGCCGGCGGTCTCACGCATGGCCATGGCGGCGGGGTGGCGCTGGATGAGATGGCATTCCTGATCCTCGAAGCGCTCTGCCTGCCCATCGACGACATCAACCCATGGCTGGACGCGCGCCTCACTGTTCCGGAGCGCGAGCAGATCAATGCCTTGATCGAGGCGCGCATCGTCACCCGCAAACCATTGCCCTATCTGCTCGGTGCAACATGGCTGCAGGGCCGGCGCTTTCGTGTCGATGAGCGCGTGATTGTGCCGAGAAGCTTCATCGCCGGGCTGCTATTCTCGGGTGCATTCGGCTCAAGCGATGGCGAGCCAGGCACCTTGATCGATGATCCCCTCGCCATCACCCGTGTGCTTGATCTGTGCACGGGTTCAGGCTGTCTCGCCATCCTCGCTGCGGATGCCTTCCCCAATGCCACCATTGATGCGGTCGATCTTTCCCCCGATGCGCTGGCTGTCGCACAAGCCAACATCCGCGATCATGGGCTTGAAGAGCGCATCACCCTGTTCGAGGGCGATCTCTTCGCGCCCCTCAAGCGTTGTCGCTATGATCTGATCATCACCAATCCGCCCTATGTCACCACGCAGGCCGTGACGGATTTCCCACCCGAATATGCCGCCGAGCCCGTGCTGGCGCATTTGGGCGGCGAGGATGGGCTGGACATCGTGCACCGCATTCTCGATGAGGCCGCCGCGCATCTCACGAAAGGCGGCGCGCTCCTCTGCGAGGTCGGCTCTGGCCGTGCCGCACTTGAGGCCGCACGCCCCGATCTGCCGCCTCTCTGGCTCGATGCCGAGGGCCATGAGGGCGCAAATGGCGAAGCGCAGGGCGAAGGCGAGGTGTTCTGGCTCACAGCCGAGGCGCTGAGCTAACGTCTCAGCCCGCCAGATCGCGAAACCGCACCGGCCTGTGCGTTGCC
>JBOFIL010000161.1:0-1758 GCA_051650165.1 Allobosea sp. | reverse complement strand
CACCAGCATGGCGATAGTGCGACCTGCAGCAGCTCGGCCGATTCCGCGATTTTCCGATGAAATCCATTCGCGTCGGAAGCGCCAAGCGGCACCGGGCAGGCGCGCGAGGCCACCAAGCGAAGTCATCAGCCCGCGCCCGCCCACATAGACAAAGCGCCCAATGGCGAGGAGCGGCCTGGCCAGCACCGGCAGGCCTTTGACCGCATCACGCAGCTTCAACAGCATGCTTGTCTCAGGCATTTGGCCGCATCGGCTGGCCGAGGTCGCCGCCATAGAAGCCATTGATCTCGCACCAGGCATCGAAAGAGAGCAATGACCAGATCAGCGGAAGCCGGTTTGCCGCGCCGCTCATATGATCCTCAATCGCCTTCTCGACGAAAGCCGGCTGGAAAAACCCGCGCGCCGCGATGCGATCTGGCGAAAGCAACTGCCTGATCCAGGGTTGGAGAGGCCCGCGATACCAGGAGGCATCGGGGGGGCCGAAACCCATCTTCGGCTTGTCTGCAATCAGCGCCGGCACCCAGTCACGGATGGAGTCGCGGAACACGATCTTGCCGGTCACGCCATCGCTTAGCAGCTCCCAGTCAAAGCCCATGGCAAGGTCGATCACCTCATTGTCGATCAGCGGCACCCTCGCCTCCAATGAGTGCGCCATGGAAAGCTTGTCTTCCACCATCAACAGGCCGGCCAAGTATGTCTTGGTGTCGGCATACATCAGCCGGTCCCAATCGAACGTCGAGGAGCAGGATTTGAGCACGTCCCCCAGCCCGTCAGCCACTGTGTAACCGCCGCCAGCGCGGAGCGCATCGGGCGTGAAGGCCGCCGCCCGATCATGCGGCGGAACTGGGAAGCAATACAGCTCCAGCATCCGCCGCAACGGGTCGAGCGAGATACCCGTCGGCTTCAGTGCCCTTCCCATAATGCGCGCAAGTAGGCCGGGCTTCGGCGCTGAGCCAACCGGATAGGAGTGACGCAGATGCGCATAGCGCCCGACATAGCCGCCGAGGATTTCATCGCCGCCGCAGCCGGAGAGCACCACCTTGGAATCCTGCGCGACACGGCCCGCAATCAGATAATTCACATAGGCCATGCCCATGCGCGGCTCTTCCAGCGCATCGATGGTGGCGTGCAGCGAGCCCATCAGCGCGGTCGGCCCCAGCTCCATCTCGACATGGGCGATGCCAAGATGCTGCGCCATGGCGCGCGAGAATTCGCGCTCGTCCACGATCTTGTCATCACCCACGCCAGTGAGATCGAACAGGCAGGAATAGGCCTTCACAGCAGGGTCGATGCGGTGCGCGCCCGCCACCAGCGCCGAGGAATCGATGCCGCCGGAGAGATAACCCATCACCGGCACATCCGCCGCCATCTGGCGCTTGATGGTGTCTTCAAGGGTGGCCCGCAGCATCGCGGCTGCATCCCGTGCCTGAACCTTGCGGCGGTTGAAGCTCATATCCCAAAATTGGCGCGTCGCGCGCTTGCCCGGCTCATCGACGAGCAGATGCCCGCCGGGCAGCTGGCGCACATGCCGGAACATGGTTTGCGCGCCCCAGAGGTTCTGCTGGAGAAAATAGGCATGGACCGCGCCCTCATCCGGGGCTTTTTCGATCAATCCCGATGCATGAATCGCGCGGATTTCAGACGCGAACACCAGCGCGCCATCGCCCCGCTCGGCAATGTAGAGCGGCTTGATGCCCAGCCGGTCGCGCCCCAGCATCAGGCGGCGGTTCTTCTGGTCGAAGACCGCGAAGGCGAACA
>JBOFIL010000160.1:0-8862 GCA_051650165.1 Allobosea sp. | reverse complement strand
GTTCTCAACCACATTGCTCGAAGGCGTCACGGGCTCTGGCAAGACCGAGGTGTATTTCGAGGCTGTGGCGGAAGCGCTGCGGCAGGGCAGGCAAGGCCTGATCCTCATGCCGGAAATCGCGCTAACAGCGGAGTTTGCGGCCAGATTCGAGGCGCGTTTCGGCGTGGCCCCAGCGCTGTGGCACTCCGGCGTTTCAGGGCGAAAGCGTGAAAGGTTGCAGCGCGCGGTGGCGAGCGGCGAGGCGCGGGTTGTGGCTGGTGCACGCTCGGCGCTGTTTTTGTCCTTTCCTGAGCTGGGCCTCATCGTGGTCGATGAGGAGCATGAGGCGGCCTACAAGCAGAGCGACGGCGTCAGCTATCACGCCCGTGACATGGGCGTGGTGAGAGGGCGAATCGAGGGGTTCCCGGTGGTGCTGGCTTCTGCCACGCCTTCCGTCGAGAGCCGGGTGAATGCGGCAAAGGGACGCTACACGCATCTGACATTGCCCAATCGCCATGGCGGGCGCGAGTTGCCGGTGCTGGCGGCAATAGATCTGCGCAAGGATGGCCCACCGCGCGGGCGTTGGATTTCGCCGGCGCTGGAGCAGGCGGTGCGCGACAATCTGGCCAATGGCGAACAGAGCCTGCTTTTCCTCAACCGGCGCGGCTATGCACCGCTGACCCTGTGCAATGCCTGCGGGCATCGTTTCCAGTGCCCCAATTGCACCGCATGGCTGGTGGATCATCGCTTCCGCCGGGCGCTGGTCTGCCATCATTGCGGGCATATCGAGCGCAGGCCGCATGCCTGCCCCTCTTGCGGGGCGGAAGATTCGCTGGTGGCCTGCGGGCCGGGTGTCGAGCGGCTGGCGGAAGAGGCCGCGACGCTCTTTCCCGATGCGCGCATGATCGTGCTGTCGAGCGATTTCCCCGGCGGCACTGACCGGCTGAGGCGCGAGCTGGCCGAGATTGCCGCTGGCACGTTCGATATTGTCATCGGCACGCAGCTCGTGGCCAAGGGGCATAATTTCCCCGGCATGACGCTGGTGGGCGTGATTGATGCCGATGTGGGGCTGACATCGGGTGACCCGCGCGCCGGCGAGCGCACCTTCCAGATCTTGCAACAGGTGACGGGCCGGGCCGGGCGAGGGCAGAAGCCAGGGCGTGCGCTCATTCAAAGCCATGATCCATCGCATCCTGTGCTGAAGGCCATCCTCTCCGGTGATACCGAGGCCTTCTATGCAGCTGAAATCGCGATGCGTGAGGCTGCCGGCCTGCCACCCTTCGGGCGGCTGGCTTCGCTCATTGTCAGCGGGACCGAGAAAGCTGCGGTGGATGCCCATGCCCGCGCGCTTGCACGCCTTGCCGATGCGCCAGAGGGCGCGGTCGTGCTTGGGCCGGCCGAGCCGCCACTCTCTCTGGTGCGCGGGCGGCACCGGATGCGCCTGATCGTGAAGGCACCGCGCTCATGCGATCTGCAAGGCTGGCTGCGCAGCTGGATTGGCGCTGCGCCAAAGCTCAGGGGTAGCCTGAGGCTGCAAATCGATGTCGATCCGCAGAGTTTCTGGTGAGTTTTGAAGGCTGAGGCGCATCAGTGTGCACCTCGCTCTTGTCCTCGCTCTTGCCCTCCCTTTTGCGCCCATCGCCGTGCTGCGTTGCGCAGTGCGACAAGATACTGGCCGATATTCCCATTCCGCCCTGTTGCACCCTTGTTTTCACCGTGCTACGGCCACCCCGCATTCCGCTGTAAGGGGTATAACTCCCTCAGCGGGTTCCATGACAGACGCCGGCTACAGGCTCGACTTTGGCTGCAACTTCAGGATCGGCTTTCACAGGCTTGTTCAGGAGCATGCTGCCACCCGTGCCAGGCGTCACAGCAAAAGGCAGAGAGACGCCGTGGCTTCTGGCGCTTCAGATGTAGGTGTAGGGTTGTCGAGCGTGGCGCAACGCTATGCGGCGGCCCTGTATGAGCTTTCGAGCGAGAGCCGTGCTGTCGATCAGGTGAACAGCGATCTCCAGAGTGTCGCCGCCATGATCGAGGGCAGCGCAGACCTCAAGCGTCTGGTGATGAGCCCGGTCTTCTCTGCTGAAGCGCAATCAGCCGCCATGGGCGCGATCCTTGCAAAAGCGAAGATCAAGGGCCTGGCCGGCAATTTCATCAAGCTGGTGGCGAACAAGCGCCGCCTCTTCGTCCTGCCCGAAATGATCCGCGCTTATCAGGCCGAGGTTGCGCGGGCGCGCGGTATTGTCACGGCAAAGGTGACATTGGCTGAATCTCCATCAGCCAAGCAAATCAACGACATCAAGGCTGCTCTGAAAGATGTGGCCGGGAAAGAGGTCGCGATCGACGTGAATGTCGATCCGTCGATCATTGGCGGGATCATCGTGAAGATGGGCTCGCGCATGGTGGACGCCTCGCTGAAGACCAAACTCAACTCCATTCGCACTGCTATGAAAGAGGTCGGCTGAGATGGATATCCGCGCCGCTGAGATCACCGCGATTCTCAAGGATCAAATCAAGAATTTTGGCCAGGAGGCTTCGGTCACCGAAGTCGGTCAGGTGTTGTCGGTGGGTGACGGCATTGCCCGTTGCTACGGCCTCGACAATGTCCAGGCTGGCGAGATGGTCGAGTTCGAATCAGGTGTGCGCGGCATGGCGCTCAACCTCGAACAGGACAATGTCGGCGTCGTGATCTTCGGCTCGGACCGCGAGATCGCGGAAGGCCAGACGGTCAAGCGCACAGGCTCGATCGTGGACGTGCCTGTCGGCAAGGAACTGCTTGGCCGCGTCGTTGACGGGCTCGGCAACCCGATCGACGGCAAGGGCCCCATCAAGACCAAGCTGCGTTCGCGCGTTGACGTGAAGGCCCCCGGAATCATTCCGCGCAAGTCAGTGCATGAGCCGATGGCGACTGGCCTGAAATCGATCGATGCGATGATCCCGGTTGGTCGTGGCCAGCGCGAGTTGATCATCGGTGACCGGCAGACCGGCAAGACGGCCATCGCGCTCGACACCATTCTCAACCAGAAGGCGCTGAACCAGGGCGATGACGAGAGCCAGAAGCTCTACTGCGTCTATGTCGCCGTGGGCCAGAAGCGCTCCACCGTCGCGCAGTTCGTGAAAGTGCTCGAAGAGCAGGGCGCGCTCGAATATTCCATCATCGTCGCCGCCACCGCCTCGGATGCTGCGCCGATGCAGTTCATTGCGCCCTTCGCTGGCTGCGCCATGGGCGAGTATTTCCGCGATAATGGCATGCATGCCGTCATCATCTATGATGACCTTTCCAAGCAGGCCGTGTCCTATCGCCAGATGTCGCTGCTGCTGCGCCGCCCGCCGGGCCGCGAAGCCTATCCGGGCGATGTGTTCTACCTCCACTCCCGTCTGCTTGAGCGCGCCGCCAAGATGGGCGACGCCGCGGGCAATGGTTCGCTGACCGCGCTGCCTGTGATCGAAACACAGGCCAACGACGTCTCGGCCTACATCCCGACCAACGTGATCTCGATCACCGACGGCCAGATATTCCTTGAGACCGACCTGTTCTACCAGGGCGTTCGCCCGGCGGTGAACGTCGGTCTGTCCGTGTCGCGCGTCGGTTCCGCCGCGCAGACCAAGGCGATGAAAAAGGTCGCCGGCAAGATCAAGGGCGAACTGGCGCAGTATCGCGAAATGGCGGCCTTCGCGCAGTTCGGCTCCGATCTCGATGCCGTGACCCAGCGCTTGCTCAACCGCGGCGCACGCCTGACCGAGCTTCTCAAGCAGCCGCAATTCTCGCCGCTGAAGATGGAAGAGCAGGTCTGCGTAATTTATGCCGGCATCAACGGCTATCTCGACAAGCTGCCGGTGAACCGCGTGCGTGCCTTCGAGGACGGACTTCTCGCCAAGCTGCGGGCTGAGAAGAAGATCCTCGAAACGATCCGCTCGTCGAAAGATCTGTCGGATGATGCGGCTACCAAGCTCAAGGAGCTCGTCGTGAGCTTCGCGGGCAGCTTTTCTTGACCATTTGGGCGCTCAAGAGCTGCTTAAGGCCAAGGACTAGGTAAGGACGGCACATGCCTTCGTTGAAAGATCTCCGCAACCGCATCACCTCGGTGAAGGCGACACAGAAGATCACCAAGGCCATGCAGATGGTTGCGGCGGCAAAGCTTCGCCGTGCCCAGATGGCGGCTGAAGCTGCGCGCCCGTATTCCGAGCGCATGGCGCAGGTTCTCGGCAATCTGGCATCCGGTGTTGCCTCCAGCGCGTCCGCGCCGCGCTTGCTCGCTGGGACGGGTGCCGATCAGGTCCATCTGCTTCTGGTTTGCACAGCCGAGCGCGGGCTTTGCGGTGCGTTCAACTCGTCCATCGCGAGGATGGCACGCGACAAGGCCAATGCGCTGAAGGCCGAAGGCAAGACGGTCAAGATCATCTGCGTCGGCAAGAAGGGCTATGATGTCCTGCGCCGCCAGTTCGAGCGGGACATCATTGAGCTGATCGAGCTGCGCGACGTGAAGCAGATGAGCTTTGCCAACGCAGATGCCATTGCCAGGAATGTCCTCTCGCGCTTTGAAGGCGGCGAGTATGACGTGTGCTGGCTGTTCTTCTCACGGTTCCGCTCTGTCATATCGCAAATTCCGACAACGCAGCGGCTCATTCCGGCAGAGATTCCGGAAGCTGGCGGCGCTGCCTCGGTCGCCCCCTATGATTACGAGCCGGGCGAGGGCGAGATTCTCGAAACCCTGTTGCCGCGCAATGTCGCGGTTCAGATTTTCCGGGCCCTTCTGGAGAATGGCGCATCCGAGCAGGGCGCGCGCATGTCGGCGATGGACAGCGCCACGCGCAATGCCGGCGACATGATCAAGAAACAGACCATCAAATACAACCGTACCCGTCAGGCGATGATCACGAAGGAATTGATCGAGATCATCTCCGGCGCTGAAGCGCTGTGAGGAGCACGATATGACGCTGACTCCGATCATGACCACCCATGCCACCACCGGCGGCGGTCGCAATGGCCGCGCCTCGCTGGAAGGCGGCAAGATGGTGCTCGGCATGAGCCTACCCAAGGAACTGATGCCCGGCGCGCCAGACGGCATGAACCCCGAGCAGCTTTTCGCGATGGGCTGGTCCGCCTGTTTTGGTCAGGCTGTTATCGCACTGTCCAAAAAGCATGGCGTCGACGGCCAGCGCGCCAATGTGACCTGCGCCATCACGCTCAACAAGGATGAGACCAGCTTTGCCCTCACGGCCGAGCTGACAGTTTCGATCCCCGGCGAAGACACCGAAAAGGTTCGGGCGCTCGTCGAGGATGCCCATTCGATTTGCCCCTATTCCAAGGCGACACGCGGCAATGTGCCAGTCACATTGACCATTGCGTGATGTCATTCGTGATCTGACGAAAGAGGTTATGACCATGGCCAAAGCCGCCACCAAGACAACCGCTGCAAAAGCTGCTCCAGCTGCCGCACCTGCCAAGGCTTCTGCTGCCAAGGCAGCGAAAACAACCGCAACCAAGGCTGTGAGCAACACAGCGCGCGGTCGTATCGCGCAGGTGATCGGCGCGGTGGTTGACGTGCAGTTCGATGGGCATCTGCCGGAGATTCTCAACGCGCTTGAGACCACGAACAATGGCCAGCGCCTCGTGCTGGAAGTTGCCCAGCAGCTCGGCGAGTCCACGGTCCGCTGTATCGCGATGGACACCTCCGAAGGCCTGACCCGTGGCCAGGAGGTGCGTGACACTGGTGCGCCGATCATGGTGCCCGTCGGCGATGAGTGCCTCGGGCGCATCATGAATGTCATCGGAGAGCCGATCGACGAAGCCGGCCCAGTCAAGACCAAGGGCACGCGCGCCATTCACCAGGAGGCACCCTCCTACGCCGACCAGTCGACCGAGGCGCAGATCCTCGTCACCGGCATCAAGGTCGTTGACCTGCTCGCGCCTTACGCGCGCGGCGGCAAGATCGGCCTGTTCGGCGGCGCGGGTGTCGGCAAGACCGTGCTGATCATGGAACTGATCAACAACATCGCGAAGGCCCATGGCGGCTATTCGGTGTTCGCCGGCGTCGGCGAGCGCACGCGCGAGGGCAATGACCTCTATCACGAGATGATCGAATCAGGCGTGAACAAGAAGGGCGGCGGTGCAGGCTCCAAATGCGCGCTGGTGTTCGGCCAGATGAACGAACCGCCGGGTGCGCGCATGCGCGTCGCCCTGTCGGGCCTCACAGTCGCGGAAGATTTCCGTGACCGTGGCCAGGATGTGCTGTTCTTCGTCGATAACATTTTCCGCTTCACGCAGGCCGGCTCGGAAGTGTCGGCGCTGCTCGGGCGCATTCCTTCGGCCGTGGGCTATCAGCCGACGCTCGCCACCGACATGGGCATGCTTCAGGAGCGCATCACAACAACAAACAAGGGCTCGATCACATCCGTTCAGGCCATCTATGTGCCGGCGGACGATCTGACCGATCCGGCGCCTGCTGCCTCCTTCGCGCACCTTGACGCCACAACGGTGCTGTCGCGCTCGATTGCAGAAAAGGGCATTTACCCGGCTGTTGACCCGCTTGACTCGACCTCGCGCATGCTGTCCGCCGCCATTCTCGGCGATGAGCATTATGATGTGGCGCGAAAGGTGCAGTCGACCTTGCAGCGTTACAAGTCCTTGCAGGACATCATCGCCATTCTCGGCATGGACGAGCTGTCCGAAGAGGACAAGTTGACCGTGGCACGCGCCCGCAAGATCGAGCGCTTCCTTAGCCAGCCCTTCTTCGTGGCGGAAGTGTTTACCGGCTCGCCCGGCAAGCTGGTCGCGCTCGAAGACACCATCAAGGGCTTCAAGGGTCTGGTTGAAGGCAAGTATGACCATCTCCCCGAGGCAGCCTTCTACATGGTGGGAACCATTGAGGAAGCCATCGAGAAGGCCCAGCGCCTCGCCGCCGAAGCCGCTTGATCGATCAAGGATAGAACGGCATGGCCAGCTTCACTTTTGAACTCGTCTCACCGGAGAAGGCTCTCTTCTCTGGCGAGGTTGCGAGCGTCATCGTTCCTTCTGCTGATGGCGAGATGACGGTGTTTGCCGGCCACGCCCCTGTCATGGCGGTTCTTCGGCCAGGTATTGTGGCGATCGATGATGGAAAAGGCACCATAACGCGGCTTTTCGTGCGTGGTGGCTTCGCTGATGTGGGCGCCGCCGCGGTGACCATTCTCGCCGACCAGGCCATTCCACTTGATCATCTCACCGGCGTTGTGCTCGAGAAAGAGATCGAAGCGGCTGAGGCCATTCTTCATTCCACACCGGGAAGTGACTTGTCGCACCAATCTGCCGCTGAGGCTGTGCACATGCTGCGAGATATGCGCCGCAACGCAATGCACTGAGCATTATCGTCAGGTAGTTTGCGCAGACCCTCGCGCGCGATACGCCTTTTGCCTCGACAGCCTGCCGCTTTCGCCTTGCATGATGTACGGGGATCAGGCGCATTTCCTGTGCAGGTTTTACTCCCCCATCGCCATCAGGCTGGCATTGCCGCCAGCTGCAGCCGTGTTGATGGTGACTGTCTGCTCTGTCGCGAAGCGCGGCAGATAGTTTGGCCCGCCCGCTTTGGGGCCTGTGCCGGAAAGACCATGTCCACCAAAGGGTTGTGTGCCGACAACCGCACCAATGATATTCCGGTTCACATAGACATTTCCGACAGGCAGGGCCTCGATGATCTGTGCGACGGTTGCATGAATGCGTGACTGAATGCCAAGCGTCAGGCCATATCCTGTCGCCGCAATCGCCTTGATGGTCTTGCCGAGATCGCCTGCCTTCCAGCGCACCACATGCAGGATAGGCCCAAAATGTTCGGCGGTCAGATCTTCTGGCTTATCCAGCCGAATGATGTGCGGTGCAACGTAAGTGCCGGAAACATCGGTGGACTTTCCGGCATAGAGAACGCGGCCTTGTGCCTGCATCGTGACGATATGCGCATCGAGCCGCGCCTTGGCAGCGACATCGATGACCGGACCAATATGGACTGCAAGCTTGCGCGGATCGCCAAGCATGAGCTCGCGCGCGGCTCCGATGATCATCTCGATCACCTTGTCAGCCACATCTTCCTGCACCAGCAGCAGGCGCAGGGCCGAGCAGCGCTGGCCGGCCGAGCGGAAGGCTGATGCAACCACATCATCCGCGACCTGTTCAGGCAGGGCGGTGGCGTCGACGATCATCGCGTTCAGCCCGCCGGTTTCCGCGATCAATGGCACGATCGGCCCGTCCTTTGCTGCCAGGGCGCGGTTGATCGCCCGGGCGGTCACGGTCGAACCCGTGAAACACACCCCTGCAATGTCAGGGTGTGCGACGAGTGCTGCACCGACATCGCCTGCACCGGGGCAATACTGCAAGGCGCTTGCTGGAATACCTGATTGATGAAGCAATTCAATTGCCAAGTGGCCAATCAGTGGTGTTTGTGGTGCTGGTTTTGCAACAACTGAATTGCCGGCTATTAATGCTGCGGATATCTGACCCACGAAGATGGCCAAAGGAAAATTCCAAGGGGCAATGCAGATAAAAGCACCTCGGCCTCGCCACGAAAGCCTGTTTTCCTCGCCTGTAGGCCCCGGAAGTAACTGGTTGTTAGAGAATAGTTTTTCACCCTCATGTGCATAGTATCTTAGAAAATCCACCGCTTCACGAAGCTCTGAAATGGCGTCGTCTATGGTCTTTCCGGCCTCTGCCATCAGCAGGTGAAGGATGTCATTCTGCCGTTCTTCCAGTTTGTTGGCGGCGTCGCGCAACGCATCGGCGCGCCGTCGGACAGGGGTTTCCGTCCATTTATAGTAGCCGGCTACTGAAAATGTCACTGCTGCTGTTGCGTCTTCTGCGCTGGTTTCGATGACACTGCCGATCCGGCTTCCATCGATGGGTGAAAGGACCGGCCT